>WREM01000008.1 GCA_009779335.1 Streptococcaceae bacterium
CTTGTTCCATGGCTTTTTTGATATAACCTTCATAGGTTACTTCGGTTTCAATCAGTTCAATAACTGTTCGGTCAATTTCTTGATCGGATTGTCCAATAAATCGGCAGACATCCTCATAAGAAATTTCAGGACGCTTGAGAAATTCAATACCTGTCATGGCATCTTTAATTATACCCTGTCCCATCGTTTTCAATTTTTCTTGAACTTCAGGCAAGGGTTTTAGTTTTTCTTTGTTGAGGCGTGTCATTTCATGCTCAAATTGAGCTTTTTTATTTTCAAAAATCAGCCAACGAGAATCATCCACAAGTCCAATTTCTCGTCCCCTCTCAGTCAATCGCATATCGGCATTATCATGACGGAGAATCAGACGATATTCTGCACGAGAAGTCAAGAGACGATAGGGTTCAAGCGTTCCTTTGGTCACCAAATCATCAATCATGACCCCTATGTAAGCCTCACTCCGTTTAAGTATAAACTCTGGTTTCCCTTGGATTTTCAGACTGGCATTGATTCCTGCTACCAATCCCTGACCTGCAGCTTCTTCATAACCTGATGTTCCATTGGTTTGACCCGCAGTAAAGAGACCAGAGATAAGCTTAGTTTCAAGTGTTGGACGAAGCTGATGAGGCAAGACCACATCATATTCAATGGCATAGCCTTGACGCATCATTTGTACATTTTCAAGTCCGGGAATCGATTGAAGCAAGTCAAATTGTACATCTTCAGGTAGACTTGTAGATAATCCTTGGACATAAACTTCTTCTGTATTTCGCCCTTCAGGCTCTAAGAAAAGTTGATGACGGGGTTTATCTGAAAACCGAACCACCTTATCCTCGATAGACGGGCAATAACGTGGACCCACACCTTTTACTATACCAGAAAACATGGGTGCACGGTGAAGATTTTGATTGATAATGTCATGACTAGACTCTGTTGTATAGGTCAGCCAGCAAGGGATTTGTTCTTGCAGATAATCTTCATCCTTAGAAAGATAAGAAAAATGATTGGGTGCTTTATCCCCCGGCTGTATCTCTGTCTTATCGTAATCAATAGATGAAGACAAAACACGAGGCGGTGTCCCCGTCTTAAAGCGTTCTATCTCAAAACCAAGTTGTCTCAGATTATCCGCTAATCCGACAGAAGCCAGCGAATTATTTGGCCCTGAGGAATATTTAAGCTCTCCGATAATAATTTCCCCACGCAAAGCTGTACCAGTTGTAACAATTACTGCCTTCGCTCCATATTGTAACCCTGTTGCTGTACGTACTCCAACAATTTGCTCGTTTTTTACCAACAACTCTTCAACCATACCTTGACGAAGAGTCAGATTTCCCTGATCTTCAACTGTTTTTTTCATGGTTTGAGCGTACAAATCTTTATCTGCTTGAGCACGTAAGGCACGCACAGCAGGTCCTTTACCTGTATTGAGCATTTTCATTTGAATATAGGTCTGGTCAATATTGACACCCATCTGCCCACCTAAGGCATCAATCTCACGCACCACAATCCCTTTGGCAGAACCACCAATAGAGGGGTTACAAGGCATGAATGCCAACATGTCAAGATTAATGGTCAAAAGCAGGGTCTTGCTTCCCATACGTGCAGAAGCAAGTGCAGCCTCCACTCCTGCATGACCTGCACCTACCACAATGACATCATAAGATTCTTGAAAATTCATATTTTCTCCTATTTTTCTCAAATAAAAAATCAAGACTACAGAAAAATACATGACATTTCACATATTTCTCGAGCCTTGACCTTCGAGTTTTATTCTTATATTTTATCGTAATTGAATCTTTTTTTCAATCTCTAGTCATCTCTCGTTTCATCTTCTTTCAGATTGTTACGGTTAGGACAGGATTTTTTTGGAACTTGACGAGATTTTTTCTCATAGGCCCATCGTTTCTTTTCTTGGGGCAATAACTGCCAATCTTCCAGTAATGCCAGACCATGATAATGTTGAATCATCTCGCCACACTCATCGCACCACTCTTCATCCCCAAGCTCCCAAAAGGCTGTTGTCAGATCATCTCTAGAAGTATATTCTGAGTGAGAATGGCTCATCTCTAACCACTGTGCCTTATAGCATTTGAGTGCGGGGTAAAAATCTTCAAATTCAAAGATTTCCGTGATGTCCTTTTTCCAATCATCAAAGAAATACCATGGCTCATTTAGCCCATACATTACGATTACTCTATACATTTTTTCCATTCTACAGCAAAATAATACATTTAGGAAATATTTCGCTTCTCAATCTCCTCTATAGAATACTGGCACAACTCCTCTAGGCGTTCTGCCTGCTCTGTTAAATGAAGATAACCTAGTACCGCTTCAAATCCAGTTGAGATACGATAGGTGACCACATCTGTATTCTTCGCTGATGTCTTAGAATGAGCATTACGCCCACGCTTGAAATAAATCGCCTCCTCATCTGTCAAGATATGAGCTTCCTCCATTTGAGAAATGAGAAAAGCCTGAGCTTTCGCTGATACATATTTCACAGCATTTTTCTGCAAATCATTGGGACGAGTCAATCCTTTTTCAAGAAGATACTGGCGAATAGCCACTTCATAAATGGCATCTCCGATATAAGCCAGAGCGATACCATTAAGTAATTCTGCATCTTTTCTTTTCATTCGTTCCTACTCTCTATGCCAACGCACACCTTGTGGTGTATCCTCAAGGATGATTCCCTGTGCCTTAAGCTGATCACGAATCTCATCCGAGCGAGCAAAATCTTTATTTGCACGAGCCATTTGGCGTTCTTGTATAAGTACTTCAATATCTGCATCAAGTGAGACTTCTTCTTCAAATGTCAGACCCAAAATAGTCAACACATCTTGGAAAAATTGTTTGACTTCTACTCCACCATTGCCTTGATTGACCCACGAAAGAAAATCATAAAAAACAGTCAGACCATTGGCAATATTGAAATCCTCATTCATGGCTTGTATAAAATCAGATTTGAAATTTTCTAAATCTGACAAATTCGCCTGATTTTCACTCAAATTCCGCAAAGCATTCTTTATCTTTTCTACGTTGTTCTCTGCATCCTGTAATGCTTCAGGTGTGAAATTTATAGGGCGACGATAATGTGTCGTTGCCAAAAAGAAACGCAAAACTTGTGGATTAACCACTTCAAGCATTTCATGAACCGTCTTGAAATTTCCTAGAGACTTGGACATCTTTTCTCCATCAACATTGACAAATCCGTTGTGCATCCAATAATTAGCAAATTTTTGTCCTGTCTTTGCTTCGGATTGAGCAATTTCATTGGTATGATGAGGAAACTCTAAATCTGCTCCACCTCCATGAATATCAATAATATTTCCTAAGATCTCCGTTGCCATGACTGAACATTCGATGTGCCAACCGGGACGTCCATTACCCCAAGGAGATGACCACCAAGTCCCTTCGGCAACATTATCTGTAGATTTCCATAGGGCAAAATCTAAAGGATTTTCCTTGAGTTGACTTTCATTATCTACACGACCTGAAGCTCCAACTTGCAAATCTTCCAGTGTTTTGTTGGCTAATTTACCGTAGTTTTTAGCTTTATCCACACGGAAATAGATATCTCCCTGAGATTCATAGGCGTAGCCCTTATCCATCAAAATCTGAACAAATTCAATGATTTGCTCCATATAATCCATGACACGAGGGTTTTTCGTTGCTGATTTAATACCCAAAGCTTGCGTATCTTCCCTAAATGCCTCAATGAACTTATCCGCTAATTCTTTGGGTGTCATCTTATTCTCGGCTGCAGCACGGATAATCTTGTCATCAATATCTGTAAAGTTAGAGATATAGTTGACCTTATAGCCACAATACTCCATATAACGACGAATAACGTCAAAAGCCACGCTCGAACGTGCATTCCCGATATGAATATAATTATAAACCGTTGGCCCACAAACATACATGTTGATTTGACCTTCTGTTATAGGCTTGAACTCTTCAATTTGAGCATTTAATGTATTATAGATTTTTAACATATTTCTATTTTAACAAAAAAAGACCCTAAGGGTCTTGATTTATTATTATTTAGCAACTTCAACTGTTCCAGTTACTTTTACCTTCTTAGTTGCATCCAATTTGTTGTAAGCATCAAGTTGAGCTTGAGTCTTGAATGTTAAGTTACCTTCGATAGTAGCTTCTCCAGCCACACCTTTACCTGTTTGACCGTAGAATCCATCTGCATTTACTTCAACATTCCCTTTTACAGTTCCGTTAGAAATGTAGAATCCTGGTGAATTTACAACCAATTTATCAACTGTCAATACAAAGCGTTTAGTAACAACCTTGTTTGAATCTTGAGTGTATAGTGCTAATTTACGAGCATCAGTTGTTTTGTCTTTTTCATTATGGAAAGTTCCATCAACTGTCAGAGTTTTTCCTGAAGCGTTCATATCAGCTGTGATAGCATTGATCCATGCTCCATTTGCTGAAAGCCCCTTTTGTAAATTATCAAATGATGTAGTTCCTGCAGTTGCTCCTGTGTAGGCTTCAACTTTGTCGCTACTTGATGATGTACTTGAATTGTTACTTCCACAAGCTGTCAATCCTGTAAGTGCAAGAGTTGATACGGCTAAAAGTCCAATAACTTTTTTGTTCATTTTCATTTCTCCTTTGAAATTAAATATAAATAGTAAAACATTTACCTTGTGTATTATATCACAAGAAAAAATAAAAATCAAGACCAAACTGAAATAATAAAAGCTATGATTTCTAAGGCTTTTTTGCTAAAATAGAATTATAAAATTCATTTGAAAGTGAAGGAAAATCATGACCTATTCTGATTCTCATCTCAAGCTTTTTTCCCTTAATTCTAATCCTGAATTAGCTGAAAAAATCAGTGCCTACACCCAAGTCCCTCTGAGCAAGGTGACTTCTAAGCAATTCTTGGATGGTGAAATTTCCATCAACATGGAGGACTCTGTCCGAAATCAAGATGTCTATATCATTCAATCAACCAACGCTCCCGTCAATGATTATCTATGGGAATTGTTGATTATGATTGACGCTTGTCGTCGTGCATCTGCAAGATCTGTTTGTGCTGTCATTCCTTATTTTGGATATGCTCGTCAAGACCGTACAGCCAACCCACGTGAACCCATCACAGCAAAGTTAGTCGCTGACATGTTGGTCAAGGCAGGGGTAGATCGTGTCCTCACTCTCGATATTCATGCGGTACAAGTTCAAGGATTCTTTGACATTCCTGCTGATAATCTCTTTACCGTACCACTCTTCGCCAACTACTATCAAGAAAAGGGACTTACCGGAGATGATGTGGTCGTTGTCGCTCCTAAAAACTCAGGAATCAAGCGTGCTCGTAGTCTTGCGGAGTACCTCGAAGCTCCTATCGCTATCGTTGATTATGAAGAAGATGATCGCCAACGTGAAAATGGTTATGTCATTGGTAATGTTCAAGGTAAAAAAGTCATTCTTATTGACGACATTCTTAATACTGCCACCACATTTGCCAATGCTTCTGAAGTGGTGAAAGCAGCAGGAGCAAGTGAAATTTACGCTGTATCTAGTCACGGACTCTTCTCAGACAACGCTGCTGAAATCCTTGATCAAACAGACATTAAAGAAATTCTTGTGACAGATTCTGTATCCACCGAGAATCAAAAACCAAAAAATGTGAAATACATTACCTCTGCCGACTATATCGCAAGTGCCATCCTCCGTATCCATGAGGGGCGTCCTGTCTCTCCACTCTTTGAGCATAAGAAAAATCAGGACTAAATCATGATTTATTTAGATAACGCTGCGACAACACCCTTACTTCCAGAAGTCATTGAAGCAATGACCCAAACCTTAAACACCGTCTATGGTAATCCTTCTAGTGTACACACTCTAGGTCGCAAGGCCAGTCAGGTACTTCGTGAAAGTCGTGAAAGTCTTGCCCATCTATTGGAAGCTAATCCTCGTCAGATTACGTTCACCTCAGGTGGTTCTGAGTCTAATTCTACAGCCATCATTGGCTATGCTCTGGCTCATCAAGACATGGGGAAGCATCTCATCGCTACATCTATAGAGCATCCCTCCGTGCTAAAGGCTCTGAGCTATTTGAAAAATCGACATGGATTTGACATTACTCTTGTCTCACCTCATTCGGACGGTTCCTATACATCCGAGCTCATCAAAGAGTCATTACGTTCTGACACCCTCTTAGTTTCTATGATGGCTGCTAACAATGAGACAGGACAACTCCTGCCTATTGCAGAGGTCGGGCGACTCCTTGAAAATCATCAGGCCATTTTTCATGTTGATGCCGTACAAGTCATGGGGAAAATCCCTTTTTCTCCAAAAGAGTTCAAGATTGATTTATTCTCTGCGACAGGGCATAAGTTCCACGGGCCAAAGGGTGTAGGTTTTCTCTATCATAAGGAAAACATTCTCTTTGACCCTCTCATTCATGGAGGTGAGCAGGAAGAAAAACATCGTGCAGGGACAGAAAATCTCGCTTCCATTGTAGGTATGACCAAAGCTTTAGAGATTGCTTATGACAAGATGGCTAAAAACTATGATCACATTGAAAAACTCAATCAACGCTTGCTAGATAATCTAACTGGTACTGACATCTATATCAATCAATTTGGACAATCCTTACCTCATATCCTCAACCTTGGAATCTCTAATACCAACCATGACTTACTTCTCACACAGTTTGACTTGTCAAACATTGCCATCTCTACAGGATCTGCCTGCACTGCAGGAACGGTAGAACCCTCTCACGTTTTAGAAGCTGTTTACGGTACTGATTCCCCAAAACTCAGAGAAAATATAAGGGTATCCTTCTCTGAATTGAACACCAGTCAAGAGGTGGATACCTTTACAAACCAATTAAAGAAAATATTATAGGAGACATTATGGCTTTTATTACAGAAAAACACTTTGACGACAGCAATTACACCTATTCGCTCTCGCCTAAAATCAAGAAATACACACTCAAAGACACGACTTTCATGGTCAACAAAACAGGAGCATTTGAGTTTACTCGTCTGCTCGAGGAAGTCCCTAACTCTAACTCGGGCTTCCTGCTTAAGATTATCATTAATCCTAATTTGACTGGTTTCAAAATGTCCATCACAGACCAATCAGGACTCCGTAATGTCAATATCTTCAAGAACGCCAGTCCAATGATACAAGAAAAATTCTACTTCCAAATGCAAGCCTTGGTGGATAGAGAAGTATTTGAACAAAAAGAAAAATAAAAAACAGCTATGCTGTTTTTTATTCTATTTTTGAATGGTGCTTCCCTTGTGAAATTGCCACATCTTCAGTCATTGTTACTATTTTTGTAAGATTATTTTTTGGTCTTATAGCATTACTATCATACCAGTAAGTCTTTGATGTCCCATTTTGAGTGACATATACTGTTCTGTTCATATTCTTATTATCATTAGATAAAGAAGTTGTAGACGGTAGATTCTCTACTATTGATAGAATAAGATAAGTTATTATAGAAAATCCAATGAATACAATAAGTACATTAAATTTTGTTAAAAAAACAATAATCAAAACAAAAATTACTATTGCTAGTGGCTTGAACCATTTTGATTTATCCCATAATTCTTTGGTTTTCTTCATTTGACATTATCTCTTTCATCCCGTATTTTTATTATATTTTATCATAATTTTTAATATAAAAAAACAACCCTAAAGTTGTTTTTTTATTATTATGCTTTGATTGTTGCTACGATTCCTGAACCAACAGTACGTCCACCTTCACGGATTGAGAAAGTAGTTCCTTGTTCGATGGCAACTGGGTGGATCAATTCAACGTCGATATGCACGTTGTCTCCAGGCATAACCATTTCAGTTCCTGCTGGAAGTTTTACTGAACCAGTAACGTCAGTTGTATGGAAGTAGAATTGAGGACGGTAGTTGTCAAAGAATGGAGTATGACGTCCACCTTCTTCTTTAGAAAGAACGTAAACTTCACCTTCAAATACTTTATGAGGTGTAATTGAACCTGGTTTAGCAAGAACTTGACCACGTTCGATGTCTTCACGTTGAACACCACGGAGAAGGACACCAACGTTATCCCCTGCCATACCTTCTTCAAGTGTTTTACGGAACATTTCAACACCAGTTACAACTGCTGTAGAAGTTTCTTCTTTGATACCAACGATTTCAACTTCATCATTGACACGAACGATACCACGTTCGATACGTCCTGATGCAACTGTACCACGACCTGTGATAGAGAATACGTCTTCGACTGGAAGAAGAAGAGGTTTGTCAGTATCACGTTCTGGAGTTGGGATGTATGAGTCAACAGTAGCCATTAATTCTTCTACTTTTTCAACCCATTGAGCTTCACCGTTCAATGCACCAAGTGCTGAACCAGCGATAACTGGAGTATCGTCTCCTGGGAAGTCGTATTCTGTAAGTAGATCACGAACTTCCATTTCAACAAGTTCCATCAATTCTTCATCATCAACAAGGTCTGCTTTGTTCAAGAATACGATAAGGTATTTAACCCCAACTTGACGTGAAAGCAAAATGTGTTCACGAGTTTGTGGCATAGGTCCGTCAGTTGCAGCTACTACAAGGATAGCTCCGTCCATTTGAGCGGCACCAGTGATCATGTTTTTAACGTAATCGGCATGGCCTGGGGCGTCAATATGGGCATAGTGACGGTTTTCAGTTTCGTACTCAACGTGAGCAGTGTTGATAGTGATTCCACGTTCACGTTCTTCTGGAGCGGCATCGATAGATGAGAAGTCACGTGCTTCTGCAAGTCCTTTATCAGAAAGAACCTTAACGATTGCTGCTGTAAGTGTTGTTTTACCGTGGTCGACGTGTCCGATAGTTCCGACGTTAACGTGCGGTTTGCTACGGTCGTATGTTTCTTTAGCCATTTTAAAATGTCTCCTTTTAAGAAAAAATATATTTTTAATTGATAGGCTGTGTAACACAACTTACCATTCTTAATTATTATACTGAATTTCTTTTTATTATGCAAGTTTTACCTTACTTTTTATGATTTAATTTATAAAAATGCTCTTTTTGCTCTAAAAATGGTAGAATAGACTTATCAATTTTTTATCATAAGGAGAGAAAAATGGGTTTAACTTTCAAAAAACGTGATGATTTTGAAAAAATAATGAAAAATCTGGGTGTTGCTACTCCATCGGATGAACAAAGCGATTCCAATGAAGAGAAGGTTGATCCATTTGCAAAATTCTTGGAATCTTCTGAAAACAACAAAGAAAATCAATAAAAAATAGAAATACGAGGAATATCATGGCTTATCAAAAGAAAGAAAAGAGTCCTTTTCAAAAATTAGTTTTTATCATTGTCATCATCATGCTGATATTAATTGTCGGTGGTGCAGTATTCACAGCTCTTTCATACCTATAAAAAAACTTATCTTCGGATAAGTTTTTTATTTTATTCAAATCCTTCGGCTACTACTTGTGGGAAGTCTTTTTCAATGATTGCTGAACAAGGCTGACAGAAGGCTGATAGGTGTTCATGACTATGTCGACCTACTGTAATATCGGTACGACGACAACGTTCACACACTTGCCCTTGAGCAGGTTCTACAAGTATTGCCACATCTTCAAATTTCATTGCCGATTCTGGTGCTTGTTCTTTTGAAATTTCAAGCTCAGAAACAATGAGAAGTTGGGCAATGTTCTCATCTAACTCTACCAAAAGTGTTCGCACAACCTCATTGGGATAGAGGATGACTTTGGCTTCTAATGATTTACCAATGAGTTTGCCTTCACGAGCAGATTCCAATGTCTTAAGTACTTTATCTCGTAAATCCATGAATGATTCCCATTGATTCAATAAATCTTCTGTTCCAGCATATTGCTCAATCACAGGCATTTCTGATAGATAGGCAAAATCTTCTTTCTCATTTTCAAGATATGTCCAGACTTCTTCTGCTGTATGAGGTAAAATTGGAAGTAAGTATTTTGTCAATTTGACCAAAACTTCATACATAACGGTCTGCATAGAACGACGAGTAAATGAATCCTCGGCATCAATATAAACTACATCTTTAGCAAAATCAAGATAGAAAGCAGATAAATCTTGTGTCAAGAAATTAATAATTTTTTTATAAACTGAGATGAAATCATAAGCCTCATAAGATGATTTAAGCTCTTTTGATAGTTCATTGAATTTAACCGTCATGTATTTGTCAACTGGACGAAGTGCTTCAAATTTAACTGCTTGAGTCTTTTTATCAAAATCAGAAGTATTAGCAATTAAGAAACGTAGAGTATTACGGATTTTACGATAAACTTCTGAAACTTGATTGAGAATATCCATAGAGACACGCACATCCGATTCTGTATCTACAGAGGCGACCCAAAGACGCAGAATATCAGCACCAAGTTTAGTTGTTACATCAGAAGGTACAATGACATTTCCGATAGATTTTGACATCTTGCGTCCTTGCCCATCCAATACAAAACCTTGCGAGATGACAGATTTATAAGGAGCAATGCCGTTGACTGCGACTGACGTTGTAATAGATGAATTGAACCACCCACGATATTGATCAGAACCCTCTAAAATCAAATCTGCAGGATATTCCAAGTAATCACGTTCATTTAAGACACCATTCCACGATGTCCCTGAGTCAAACCAGACATCCATGATGTCTTTTTCTTTTGTGAATTGACCATTAGGCGATTGAGGATGACTGAAACCATCTGGCAATAAATCCTTAGCCTCACGTTCAAACCATACCTTTGAACCATGCTCAGCAAATAAATTCGCCACATGATTGATGGTCTCAGGAGTGATAATGGCTTCTCCATTTTCTGCATAGAAAATCGGCAAAGGTACACCCCAAGCTCGTTGACGAGAAATAACCCAATCTCCACGGTCACGTACCATATTATATAAACGAGTTTTGCCCCACGGAACAACCCAATTTACTTTTTCTACCTCATCCAAAATATTTTGGCGGAAATCGTCAATAGATGCAAACCATTGAGGTGTAGCACGAAAGATGACAGGCTTCTTTGTACGCCAATCATGAGGATAGGAGTGCGTGAAGAATTCCAATTTGAGTAACGCATTGTTAGCCTCTAAAAGCTCTGTGGATTTTTTATTTCCTTCATCATAGAACAAACCTTCAAATTCTGGAGCTTCATCTGTATAATACCCACGATCATCAATAGGAGAAAGGACATCCAATTTATACTTGCGACTAGCAAAATAATCATCTTCTCCGTGGCCAGGTGCCACATGGACAAGACCTGCCCCTGATTCAAGGGTCACATAATCTGCATTCATCACCAAGGTCTCACGATCATAGAAGGGATGATGAGCAACCATCCCATCAAGTTCAGAACCCTTAAGACTTTGACTTACTTTATAACTTTCCCACTCTAATTTTTCTGCTACTTTTTCAAGCATTTCTGAAGCAATGATAAATTTGCGATCATTGACTTCAACCAGAGAGTAGTCAAAATCAGGATGTGTGAAAATCCCTAGATTAGAAGGAATTGTCCAAGGTGTTGTTGTCCAGATGACAAACTCAACATCGTCAGGTAATTTTCCTTTAGTATCTTTAGCTTTGAAAGCGACATAAATAGAAGCTGAACGCACATCTTGGTATTCAATCTCTGCTTCAGCAAGTGAAGACTCTGATGATGGAGACCAATAAATCGGCTTTTGACCTTTGTAAATGTACCCTTTTTCAGCCATTTTCCCAAAAACACGAATTTGTGACGCTTCATATTCAGGGTGCAACGTCAGATAAGGTCTCTCCCAATCTGCCAATATCCCTAAAGATTTGAAATCTGAACGTTGCATATCCACTTGTGTCAAGGCATACTTACGACATTCTTCAAGATAGTCTGTCAATTCCATCTCTTTACGCTTCATCCCTGCCTTTGCAAGTTGTTGTTCAATAGGAAGACCATGAGTATCCCAACCCGGAACGTAGGGTGCACGAAAACCTGACATTGATTTATACCGAACGATAATGTCTTTTGATATTTTATTAAGTGAATGACCCAAATGGATATTCCCATTGGCATAAGGCGGTCCATCGTGAAGCATAAATGACGGTTTGCCTTCATTCAATTTTTGACGCTTTTCATAAAGGTTATTGTCTGCCCATCCTGATTGCCATCCTGATTCTTTATTAGGAAGACCTGCACGCATAGGAAATTCTGTTTGACCTAGATTAAGTGTATCTTTGATTTTCATGATTGTTCCTTCTTTGTATTTTTATGTAATAAAAAAGTCATACCTCATCTCTCGCTAAGGACGAAAGACCGTGGTACCACCTTAATTTATGATGTTATTTCATCATCTCAACAGACGTAAGGAGTCCCTCCCTTTGAACTGACTAGCTTCAATTCAATTTTTCTATTCAGTTGATAAAATTGAAAAACAGGGATTGCAGGGCTCTCATCCTCCCCTACTTGCTGTAAATATGTTTATCATTTCTTGTTCTGAATATTAGTTTTCTTCTGCAGAAGAATCAACATTAAAATTCACTTGGAGTTTTGTTGCTTCATCTGGTGTTCCTTCAGATGCTACTTGAGATTGAACATCCTCAGTTTCAACAGGATTAGGTTCTGATGCAGCTTCTTCTACTAGAGGTGTATCGTTCTGTGGTGCTTCCACTGTCTGACCTGGTTCCAAAACATTAGTTGATGGAGCACTTTCGTGCTTGCTCATAATTTCTTGTAATTTTTCTTCAGAATTGATTCTTGTTACTTCAGAAGGTTTGAGTAAGTCTTCCCAATCCTTAGAAGCTAAGTTAGCACGTTGAGATTCAAATAATCCACTTAATTTTTGGTGATAAAGACGTGTTTCTCTTTTTAGTTCATCACTGTCATGAATAACGTTGTGAAGATCTTCAGATGCTTGATTAAGTATGGTTTCTGCTTCTTTTTTTGCAGATTCAATAATCAGTTGGCTCTTTTGGCTCGCTTCAGCAATAATTGATCCAGATTCATTTTGAGCTTGTGATTTCAAATTATCTGCTGCATCCTGTGCAACCACGATTGATTTATTAAGCGAATCTTTCATTTCATCAAAATATTGAACACGTTCACGAAGACTTTTTAATTCTATTTCTTGATTTTTAATTTTTTGACTGAATTCATCATAATCTTGAACGACAATATCTAAAAAATCATCTATGGCATCTTTATCATACCCGCGCATTTTAGTTTCAAATTTTTTGTTTTGCACATCTAGACTGTTTAATGGCATAATTTTCTCCTTTTTCATATCCTGTTTCAAGAATATAATCAACTTTTTTATTTTTAACCTACAATTAAAATAATAAACCTTTGAATAAATTGTAACGATATGACAGCTATGACTACTGTAAAGTCAAGGCCCCCAATGGCAAGCGGTAAACGGTCAAATATACTTAAATAAGGACGGGATATCTTTGTAATCATTTGTCCAATTTGACTATTTCTTATCGATGGTACCCAACTCATTAGTGCATATATAATAAGTATTCCCGTATATACATTGATGAGTTGATAAATGATATTTATTATCATTATCGTGCCAAATCAAATTGATCAAATGATTGATTTGCCAAGATGCTCAATTCCTTTTCCGCATCAACAACAACGTTTGCAGGTGTCATAAGGAAAATTTGCCCTCCAACATTTTGAATGTCTCCATCTACAGTGAAAGCGACTCCTGTCATGAAATCAATTGAGCGACGTGCAGTGTCATCAGACATAAACTTAAAGTTAATGAGTACAGATTCACCATTGCGTACAATTCGACCAACATCCATAATATCAGCATATGCCTTAGGCTCTTTAATAGCAATTGTTGGAGCGATTTTAGAAGGTACAGATAGAGCTTTAGAAGCATTAACTACTGGTTGTTGTACTGGTGTTCGTTTGGGTTGAACAACTTGTTTTTGCATTCTTGATTGTATTTGTTCACGTTCAGTATTATTATTTTCTACTGTTTGAACATGATTCTCTTCTCTTACCTCTTGATTTCTTGAACTACGAGAAGGAGTTTGTACGGGCTTCTCTTCCTGAGGTTGAGGGGGAAGTGAGGGTTGATTCATAACCTCTACTTCGTCCTCATCATCTTCAATAAAGTAATTACGTATTCTTTCGATTTGGTCTTTTAAAGCCATTTCTTTCTCCTGTATTTCAAGATTTCAATCTTGTTTATTTGAAAAAATTTCTACCTATCCTAACAAATGTTGAACCCTCTTGGATTGCTTCAATATAGTCACGACTCATCCCCATACTCAATTCAGTACAAGGAATGTTGGTAATGTTTTTCTTTGCAATCTCTTCTTGCAATTGTTTTAGAGTTTTAAATATTTTGTGCAACTGTTCAGGTTCTGCATCAATTGGGGCCATAGTCATTAACCCAACAATCCTTATTTTTTCGAATTTAGAAAACTGGGGTAATAATTCTCTGACTTCTTCTATTGAGAAGCCCTGTTTACTTGCTTCACCTGAAACATTTATTTCTATAAAACATTTGATAGGGTGTGTCGCTCGCTTTTCAATTTCTTCAGCAAGCTTTAGTGAATCCAAAGCATGAAAGTAGTCAACAAGATCGATGATTTCCTTCACTTTTCTTCTTTGTAAATTTCCTATAAAATGCCATGTTAATCGTTCTTCTTCTAACTCATGATACTTTTTTAGAAAGGAGTCTACTCTATTTTCTGCAATATGACAGATCCCTGCATCGATGATTTCTTTTGTTTGTTTTGTATCAACTGATTTGGTAACTGCAATAACTGAGAGTTTTTGAGATGCTGATTTTGCTTTGGTTATATTATGCAAAATTTCCTTTACATTTTCATGAATCGTCATTTTTAATTATTTTCAGATTTACGAAGAAA
>WREM01000009.1 GCA_009779335.1 Streptococcaceae bacterium
ATAGCCTTTAGTACGGCATTTCCTGTAAACCCATCGGCGACAACGACATCAGCAATACCTGATAAAATATCACGAGATTCAATATTTCCAGTAAAGTTAATGTCTGTACGTTCTGAGAGAAGAGCATGAGTTTCTTTGATGAGAGGAGAACCCTTAGATTCTTCTGCACCATTGGACAGAAGGGCAACTCTTGGTTTTTTGATTCCACGAACATTTTCAGCGTAGTAAGAGCCTAACACCGCAAAATCCACCAGATGACTGGCAGTATTTTCAGCATTAGCCCCTAAATCCAACATGTCAAACCCACGACCATCAGCAGTAGGGATGGTTGACATGAGAGCAGGGCGATCCACCTGTTTGATACGACCGACGATAAAGATACCTGCGGCAAGTAAAGCACCAGTATTCCCGGCAGAAAGCACAGCATCAGCTTGTCCGTCTTTTACAGCTTTTACAGCACGCACCATTGACGAATCTTTCTTGCGACGAATGGCTTTGACAGGCTCATCATGAAAATCAATGAGTTCAGTGGTTTCAATGATAGTGATATGACTTTCATCATCAAGGTAGGGTTTGATTTGTTGAGGATTGCCATAAAGTTGAAACTCAATATCTGTAAATTTTTTCTTGGCAAGGTTGACACCTTTTACAATGGCTTCAGGAGCAAAATCTCCTCCCATCGCATCAATGGCTATTTTTTTCATAGAATGGCTCATTTCTATATTATTTTAATGACTATTATAACAGATAATCATGAAAAAAAGCGAGATTTTTCGCTTTATTTTATCAATTTTTCAATTTCCAGTAAAACAGAGTTTTCATTGTTAGATCCGATTTGAATATCAGATACAGCTTTAATTTGTTCTACGGCGTTGGATACAGCGATAGATTTACCTGCAAATTGCAACATCTCTAAATCATTCATCTGATCTCCAAAGGCGACAAGATTTTCTGCAGTCCAGTTGAAATGGCTGAGCAGATGCGTCAATCCTGTCGCTTTACTGATGCCTGCATTCATGATGTCAATAGATCGGAAACCAGTAGTTGTCGCACGAATACCTGCTACTCGTTCATTTAACCATGCTTCACATTCATGAATCTTATCGGGTGGAAACTCTACACAAACCTTGAGAATGTCTTCTTTGATGTCATCAATAGAGTGAATGATTGTCAATTTTTTATAGTATAATCTCGCATAGTCTATCAGTTCAGGTTCACAAGTATCTAAAACGTAAGAGCCATTAATCGCTGAAAAAAGAATAAATCCATTGAGATGGTGAGGACTTGTCTGGACAGTTTGATGAATGAGTTCAGCTTTTTCTTTTCCCAAAAAGTTAGAATATAGAATTTGCCCTTGATATTTGACGATGGCTCCATTTTCAGCTACAAAAGCCACTTGGTCTTGAAACTCATTAAATAAATCTTCCAGAGCCAAAAGCTGACGACCAGATGCGGCACAGAAAATTAATCCTTTTTTCTTGAATATGTTTAAGATTTCACGGAGCTGGTCATGGTTATAATCTCTATCGGTGGAATCAAGCAGAGTTCCATCCATGTCCGTTGCAAAAAGTTTGAGATGATTGGTCATATTATTATTCAGTCCAGAGTGTTTTGACTTTGGCTTGTACTTCGTCATTTTCTAAGAACTCGTCATACGTTTCGTTGACACGATCAATGACTCCGTTTTTAGAAAGAACGACGATATGATTAGCTAAGGTATTGATAAATTCATGGTCATGACTGGCAAACAAGATAGAACCTTTGAAGTTGACTAGTCCTTCATTGAGTGCAGAGATGGACTCCAAATCCAAGTGATTAGTAGGGTCATCCAGTACAAGTACGTTGGCACGTTGGAGCATCATCTTAGAAAGCATGACACGCACCTTCTCTCCCCCTGAAAGAACGGAGACAGATTTGAGCGATTCATCTCCCTTGAAAAGCATACGTCCTAAGAAACCACGGAGATAAGTGTTGTCATCTTCTTCTTTAGTTTGGACAAATTGACGAAGCCAATCAAGGATAGGTTGTCCATCAGCGAAGTCACGAGTGTTGTCTTTAGGAAGATAAGATTGAGAAGTAGTCACTCCCCATTTGATTTCACCTGTGTAGTCAATGTCTCCCATGAGTGCACGAAGAAGAGCGGTGGTTTGTAAGTCATTTTGACCGATAAAAGCAGTCTTATCTCCGGGATTAAGGATAAAGCTGATGTTGTCAATGACTTTTTCTCCATCGATTTCAACGGAAAGATTATCGACACGAAGCAGGTCATTTCCCATCTCACGATCCTGATCAAAGCCAATGAAGGGATATTTACGACTCGATGGCATGATGGACTCGATTTCAATCTTATCTAACATTTTCTTACGTGAAGTGGCTTGCTTAGATTTTGAAGCATTTGCAGAGAATCGAGCGATGAAGTCTTGCAATTCTTTGACTTTTTCTTCGGATTTACGATTAGCATCTTGTTGCAAACGTAGAGCCAACTCAGATGATTCTTTCCAGAAGTCATAATTTCCGACATAGAGCTTGATTTTACCGTAGTCAAGGTCAGCCATGTGTGTACACACTTTGTTAAGGAAGTGACGGTCATGAGATACGACGATGACCGTATTTTCAAAGTTAATCAAAAACTCTTCCAACCATTGAATGGCTTGAATATCCAGTCCATTTGTAGGTTCGTCCAAGAGCAAGACATCAGGTTTACCGAATAAAGCCTTGGCCAAGAGGACCTTGACATGTTCCCCAGAAGTCAGGTTAGACATGAGGTCGTGGTGTAAATCTACAGCAATTCCCAAATTTTGAAGGAGCTGAGCTGCTTCGGCTTCGGCTTCATATCCACCCATCTCCCCGAATTGAGCTTCCAATTCAGCAGCGTGCATGAAGTCATCATCTGTAGCATCAGGATTCATGTAGATGGCGTCTTTTTCTTCTGAGATTTTATGAAGTTCTTCATTCCCCATCATGACAACAGCTAAGGGTGATTGCTCTTCGTAATCATAGTGATTTTGACGAAGGACAGAGAGACGTTCATGAGTATCCAGTGAGACCGTCCCCGTAGTAGGTTGTAAATCTCCTGCAAGGATTTTGAGGAAGGTTGACTTCCCTGCCCCATTGGCACCAATAAGACCGTAACAGTTTCCCGGTGTAAATTTGATATTTACACCATCAAAAAGTTTACGATCTGTAAAAGTTAAAGAAATGTCTGAAACATTAAGCATTAATTTTCTCCTTAAAATAGGCTATTGATAGCCGATACTTACTCTTATTTTAGCATATTTCAAAAGATTAATAAAATAAGCGAATGAAATAAAAATCAATTCAGGTTGAGTTAAGTCAATCAAGATATAATAATACTGTTCTAAAATTTTTTCATTACTCCTTCTTACAAAAAATCTCTCAGTCTATTAGGCTGAGAGGTTTTTTATTTATTTGGCTTTCTTTATCATTTGAGAGACGATGGTTCTCCATATTTTAGGCGTTTTTCTAGCGATGCCTACCATGAGTTTATCAACAAAGCTGTTGAAATAGCGGAGTTTGATTTTTTCATCTGTAGAAGCCTTGTAGAAAACTTCTGCCAAATCTGCAGAGGTTACAGGTTTAGCGTTACTGTTTCGGCTTGAAAAGACAGTTTTTAGAGCATGGGTCAGAGGTTGATAAGGTGAATCTTCTTTGAGATTTTTCTCCGCATTATCAAAGGCAACAGCACGCCAATCCGACTGGGTACTCCCCGGTTGCACGACGATCGAGCGAATACCAAATTCTTGAACTTCAAAGTCAAGCACATCAGACCATTGTTGCATGGCAGCCTTGGTCGCATGATAGTAAGACCCTAAAGGGGTATAGACGTCCCCACCTACGGATGAGATATTGACGATGCGTCCGTAATGATTGGCACGCATGACAGGAAGGACAAGCTGAGTCAATTCCACAGCTCCGAAGAAATTGGTTTCAAATTGCTTACGGACATTTTCCATTGGAACTTCCTCTGCGGGACCATATTCTCCGTAACCTGCATTATTAATCAGGACATCGATATGATTGTCACTTGCTTTTAGAATTTCTTCGATGAAAGCATGATTAGAGGCAGAATCTGTCACATCTAGTTTAAGTGCAGTGATGTTTGCATCGGTTGGGATTTTCTCTACACGACGAGCACCTGCAAAGACTTTCCAGCCCTTACTTGAAAATAATTTGGCTGCTTCAAACCCCATTCCATTTGAAGCTCCAGTGATAACAACAGTTCTTTGAGTCATAAGTTTACCTGATTTCTATTTGATTGAATACCCTATTATAGCATGAGATGGCTTTCTATCATTATTTGTAAAAATCATCAATCTCCTTGCTGAAATAATCAGCTAAGCCTTTGATGTTTTGCTCATAGTTGGCACGGAATCTGTCGTCCTCTGTATATAATTGAGCCAGCCCTCGATGTCCCTCTGGAGTGAGGGGTCTGTCCCAGTAATGTTCAATCCATGTTTTGTGAAGTTCTATAGCCTCTTGAGCCAGATTTTTGTCTTGCTTTTCATAAGAAGTTTCAAGTAGGCGAATGATTTTTTGGTGTGTATCCTCTGCCCATTGGATGTCTTCTTGAGATTGATTTTTGAACTTGTCATTTGAGTCTTGTACAGCTTCGTAGCCATAATTCTCACGAATTTCTTGTCCGTATTTTTCTTCATTTTCTTTGATTTTGTTTTCTTTTAAGAGTTGAAAATCTTTATCTTTCATTATGTATTCCTCCTTTGTCAGTTTAGTTTCCAGTTGATTGATGAGTTGACTCAGATGAATCTGCTGAGTTTTCAGTACTTGTAAATGCTGGATAAACACTTCTTTCTCACTGGTAGATTGATTGCGTATATTTTTGATGGCAGTAAGAGACAGATCCAGTTGCCTTAGACTCTGAATGTAGAAAATATCCGTCAAGTCAGAATCACTGTAAAGACGATAATCATTCTCGTCACGACGAGGTGTGAGCAGACCTTCTTTCTCCCAATGGCGTAGAGCTTTAGAGGTCAGCCCTGTCAGCTTGGTTACTTCTTTGATGTTTTTCATTCTGTAATCCTTTCTGTAATTTTATAAGCTTATGATTTCATTATATACCTTTACCTTAGGGCAATGTCGAACAGAAAGATTTTATAGCAGGAAGAGCTATATTTTGCTATACTAGATAAATAATAGAAAAAACAGTAAGGAAACCACATGACCGACCATCCGATCAAATATCGTCTCATCAAGAAAGAAAAGCATACAGGTGCTCGTTTGGGTGAGATTATCACACCACACGGGACTTTCCCTACACCTATGTTCATGCCTGTGGGGACACAAGCAACAGTCAAAACCCAATCCCCTGAAGAACTTAAGGAAATAGGATCAGGAATCATCCTCTCCAACACCTATCACCTCTGGCTTCGCCCCGGGGATGAACTGGTGGCTGAGGCAGGTGGACTGCACAAATTCATGAATTGGGATCAACCTATCTTGACAGATTCAGGTGGATTTCAAGTCTATTCATTAGTACAAAACAAGAAAAACATCACAGAAGAAGGCGTCAAGTTCAAATCCCATTTGGATGGGCGTGAGCTTTTCCTTAATCCTGAGAAAGCCATTTCTATTCAGAATAATCTAGGTTCTGATATCATGATGTCCTTTGATGAATGCCCCCCCTTTCATCAGCCGTATGACTATGTCAAAGCATCAGTGGAGCGTACATCACGTTGGGCTGAGCGTGGGCTCAATGCTCATCGTCGTGCCCATGATCAAGGACTCTTTGGGATTGTACAGGGGGCAGGATTTGAAGACTTGCGTCGTCAGTCGGCTGCGGATTTGACTGCGATGGACTTTGCGGGTTATTCTATTGGAGGGCTTGCTGTGGGTGAAACCCATGAAGAGATGAATGCAGTCTTGGACTTCACGACAGGATTTCTGCCTGAGGATAAGCCTCGTTATCTGATGGGTGTGGGTGCTCCTGACAGTCTCATTGACGGTGTTATTCGAGGAGTGGATATGTTTGACTGCGTACTTCCTACACGAATTGCTCGTAATGGGACACTCATGACTTCTTTTGGTCGTGTCAATATCAAGAATGCCAAGTACGAGCATGACTTCACCGCATTAGATCCTGAGTGTGATTGCAACACCTGTCGTGATTACAGCCGTGCCTACCTCCGTCATCTCATCAAAGCAGACGAGACCTTCGGACTTCGCCTCTGCTCTAATCATAATCTCTACTTCCTGCTCAATCTTATGAAGAAGGTCAGACAAGCCATCATGGACGACAACCTCCTTGAATTTAGAGAAGATTTTTGTGAGAAATACGGCTATAATAAACCCGATGCACCGAATTTTTAAACACAACCCAAAGGTTGTGTTTTTTATTACCAAAAATAAGGACAGAGAAAAAGTAAAATTTATGTTAAAATAAATGAAAGAGATGAAACAACTCTAAGGTATTTATTTGGTTTATAAAAAATTTGGTTATATTGAAATCGACGATGCTCGAATTAATGAAACTTGCGATGCCTTTTTCAAGTGGAAAGATTTGAACACATACATAAAAAGTACTAGCTCACGAGGTATAAATATGCCTGATGCAATTAGTGAGCCAATGGGCTGTTATTGTTTAGATTTACTGTGGAATAGAGGAAATGAGGTAGGGGATGCGACTGACCCTATCACAAATTTAAAAGTCGAATTTAAAGCAACATCAAAATTTGATGGAGATCTATCATCATTTGGTCCTACTACTGTTTTTGACAATTTAGTATTTTTGAGATTTAATCTTGAGGATAATCAGCTGTATATTTATGATTTAGCTATTAATTCTGAAGAATTAGGGAAATATCCAGCAAATAAAACTCAAACAATTCAAAACCAAAAAGATGCAAAACGTCGCCCCCATGTGAGCTTACAAAAATTATTTGTGGACGCAAAACAGTTACAACCAGATATTGTTTTTGATATTCGTAGATGTAAGATTATTGAGGATAATAGGAAATAAATTTGAAAGGAGAGTTGTTTTGTCTCTTTTTTCAGAGTTAAAAAGTGCGGCATGCCGCTTTTTTTGATATAATAACTATATTGAATTAACAAGGAGAAATAAATGACATTAAAAATAGCTTCGTTTTTTGCAGGAGTTGGTGGTGTTGATTTAGGTTTTGAAAAAGTAGGGTTCAAAACAATATATGCGAATGAATTTGATCATTATGCCGCAGATACATTTGAGTTAAACTTTGATGTTAAAGTTGACCGTCGAGATATAAATAATGTTCAAGCTAGTGAAATACCTGACTTTGACATCATGCTCGCAGGCTTTCCTTGTCAAGCATTCTCTATTGCAGGTTATAGACAAGGCTTTGACGATGAAAAAGGACGTGGAAACTTATTCTTTGAATTAGTCCGTATCATTGAAAGTAAAAAACCAAGAATCGCATTTTTTGAGAATGTTAAAAATTTGGTCTCACATGATAATGGAAACACATTTCGAGTAATCTGTTCAGAACTTGATCGACTAGGATATAAATATCTTTTTCAAGTCTTAAATGCTTCAGAATACGGAGACATTCCACAAAATCGAGAACGGATCTATATTGTAGCGTTTCGTGATAAAACCGATTATGCGGATTTTGAATTACCTCACTCCATTCCACTGGAAAAATCAATTCACGATGTTATTGATTTTTCTAAAAAAGTTGATGATAAATTTTACTATACTGAACAAAAATGTAAATTTTATGAAGAATTGAAAAACAACATGACCAACCATGATACAACTTATCAGTGGCGACGTGTTTATGTACGTGAAAACAAAAGTAATTTAGTCCCTACATTAACTGCAAACATGGGAACTGGTGGTCATAATGTTCCTTTAATCTTACCTTATGACAATGCGATTAGAAAACTTACGCCTAGAGAATGTTTCAATGTTCAAGGTTTCCCTAAATCCTATAAATTACCTGAGCAAAGTAATGGCAGACTTTATAAACAAGCTGGGAATAGTGTAGCTGTTCCAGTCATAGAAAGAATTGCGACAAATATAGCCAAAGCTATAAAGAAATAATATAGAAGTGTAAAACAAAGAAATAATATAGAAGTGTAAAACAAAGAAATAATATAGAAGTGTAAAACAAAGAAATAATATAGAAGTGTAAAACTTAGAGCAAATAAAATCAGCCCTTGGCTGTTTTTATTTTTCTCAGTCCTATTTATGCTAAAATAAAACTAACAAATATCAAGGAGTTTCCATGGACCCAATCAATTTATCTTCAGATGAGCGTATCGATGAGATTGCAAGCTCTGGGGTGCAAATCATTCAGAGCAAAGAGGTCTTTTCTTTTTCTATTGATGCCATTCTCTTGGCACGCTTTCCTCGTTTGCCACAAAAAGGGTTGATTGTAGATATGTGTGCGGGAAATGGTGCAGTGGGGCTATTTGTCTCCAGTCGTACCACAGCTAACATCACAGCCATAGAGATTCAGGAGCGACTGGCAGAGATGATGCAACGCTCCATTGAACTTAATGGGTTGGAAGATCAGATGAATGTCATCACAGATGACTTGAAGCATGCCCTTAACCATCTGACTACATCCAGTACAGACCTCATTCTCTGTAATCCTCCTTACTTCAAGATTGACAATGCAGAAAGTCATACCAATGACAGCGAGCATTATACTCTGGCTCGTCATGAGCTCACCACTAATCTGGATGAGATATTTGACACAGCAAAAAAATTGCTTAAGACCAACGGACATATTGCCATGGTGCATCGTCCAGAGCGATTCCTTGAGATTGTGGATAAGATGCGAGCCAATAATCTTGTCCCTAAATGGATTCAATTTGTCTATCCGAAGGCTGATCAACCCGCAAACATCTTACTCATTGATGCCATTAAAGATGGTAACGCAGGTGGAGAAGTCTTTCTTCCTCCACTCATCGTCCATAATGCAGATGGAACCTACACAGATCAAGTCAATGAAATCTATTACGGTAAGCATTAAAAAAATCGGAGATGTTCCGATTTTTGTTTTATTTTTTATTGCGATAATTTTTGGCAAAATACATAAAAATGGGAATCGTCAGATAGATGACCCAAGCTCTATCCCAAGCGTGAAAGAAAACGCCAAATATCACATAAATGAGTGTACAGAAAGTAGCATAAGGAAAAAGTGGTTTATTATCCATTGAAAACTCCTTGTTGTTTGATACAGGTATTATCTCATAAATAGAATAGAAAATACAGCATTGAAAACTAACAAAAAACTTCTCGTTTGAGAAGTTTAGTAAATCAAGTCATAGATTTCAATGGCGATGAGGTCGATGTCATCAAAGATAGAAACTTCTTTGTTTTTAGGGTAGCGTACAGAGAAGGCTTCCTCTTCTGGAGTATAGCTGACGGTAATGACAACTTCACCATCACGTTCAAAGTTGTAAGTTTCTTTTGGATCAGCCATCTCAACGAGACGGTTCAAACGGTCCATAATAGCGACTAAATGTGATTTCATTTTATCTCCTTTTAATTTAGAAAATCAGTCATTTCTTTTATCAGTATCTATTTTAACATAGTTTTGTATATTTTTAGTAAATCGTTTGGCTTTTTTGGTAAAATATCTGGCACGAAGCTGTTCACGACGGATGGAACGCTTCATCTGAATAGGGAGTTGACGGATAGAGTCCTCGATTTTCTCAGGTGTGGTAGGTTGCAGTTTTTTTCGAGTTTGATAGTCGATGAGTGTATCCATGTAAAACAGTTGCACTTCTTGAGCAAAATGTTCAGAAGAAATCTCAAAGAGCTTCTGATCAAGTAAAGCTTTGTCAATAGGTTGGCGATACTGAGAAGCAGAGATAATAGTAGAGGCAATATCATCTTCTGAATCAAAGAGTTGCCCAAATTCCTTATGATTGATGAGTCCTAAGAGATAAGGGTTGGTATGTCCTAAAACACGAGTACCCGCAGCTAAGGCTTCTAGGAAGGTCAGCCCCTGCGTCTCAGAAGTGGAAGCCGAAATGAAGAAATCGGCAGCCTTGTAGTAATAGGCAGTTTGGTCATTTTCTACCTTGCCTGTAAAGAGGACAGAATCTTGCAGACTAAGGTCAGCCACCAAATCCTTGAGATTATCAGCATAAGGCCCATCTCCAACGATGACAAGCTTGACTTTCTCTTCTTTAAGGACATCAGGTAGGGCAGAGATGACCGCTTGGATATTTTTTTCCTCAGCAATACGAGAAAGACTGAGAATCATGGTTTCATCTTTTTGAATATTGAGGCTTGTACGCAAGTCATCCGTTTCTTGCTTGCTAATGTCTTCTCGTATGAATTTTGAGAGGTCAATTCCTGTGGGGATGACACGTTTCGGGATTTCAACACCGTAATTCTGTACGGTTTCTAAGACCATTTCAGAGGGGCAAATGATTGCTTCAACGCCACGCAAGAAGTTGAGCATGACATATTTGACCATAGCGGGACGAATGAGTCGACCTTTGGCAATATAATGGACGTAGTCTTCATACTTGGTGTGAAAGGTGTGAATGACAGGGATGCGGAGTTGGGTAGCCACTAATTTTCCTAGAATACCCATCCCAAATTCAGTTTGAGTGTGGATGATGTCTAGCTTGTATTCTTGAGCGATTTCATAGGCAGCCAGCACCCCTTTAACGACAATCTTCTGTTCAGCAAGCGACACAAAAGGAATGCTAGAAAGACGAATAATATTGGCAGGCTCATGATCGATGTCTGCCTCATCATTCGTTGTAGTAAAGATATAAGTTTCATGTCCTAATTTCTCTAGTTCAATACTCAAGGTCTGAATACTGGTTGCCACACCGTTGATATAGGGAAAATAGTTGTCTGTAAATAATCCAATTTTCATAGAAATTCCTTTGATTTGTAACTCTTTCTTTTCCTATTTTAACATAGAAGAAGATAAAGAAAAAGTAACACTTATCCATGTTACTTTCTTTTATTATTGTTTCAAGTCTGAGGTTGTTTTATTGAGCTTGAGTTGTGTGGTTTGAGATTTTCCGTCACGGTAGTAGGTCACGGACACAGAATCTCCAAGAGAATATTTGTAAAGAGCACTTTGCAAATCTGAAGGTGTAGAGACAGAGGTATCTCCAATCTTAGTGATGACATCATTGCTCTTTAGTCCTGCATTTGCAGCAGGCATTCCTGCTTGTGTACTTGCGATGACTACACCAGTAGTTACAGAATCAGGGAGGTTAAGGCTTTGAAGTGCAGATTGTGTCAAGTTAGTCAAAGCGACCATCTTAACTCCCATCGCAGGGCGAATGATTTTACCGTCTTTTTCAAGTTGACTGATGATATGTGTGACATCATCTGAAGGAATTGCAAATCCCATTCCTTCAACACTAACACCAGAGGATGTCCCATCAGCAGTTGATGAAATCTTGCTGGATGTAATTCCGATGACTTGCCCAGAAATATTGATTAAGGCTCCACCAGAGTTTCCGGGGTTGATAGCAGCATCCGTCTGAATGGCATTGACGCTAACATTTTGCCCTTCTTCATTTTGCATTTGTACGTTTCGATTGAGGGCAGAGACAATTCCTTCTGTTGCAGAGTTTGCATAATCACTTCCTAGAGGGGATCCAACAGCGATTGCAGGTTCACCCACGGTCAACTGACTAGAGTTTGCAAATGTCGCTGTGTCTTTGACATATTTGGCATCAATTTTCAATACAGCCAAATCAGAGTAGGCATCATTCCCAACAACTGTTGCTTTTACTTTTTGTCCTGATGGCATAAGCACTTCAAGTGAAACAGCATTCTCGATGACATGATTATTGGTCACGATATAAGCGGTATTTCCGTCTTTTCTATAGATGACACCTGAGCCTTCTCCTGCAAGTTGAGGTGCTGATGAATTGGATGACTCTCCGAACAACTGGCTGTAAGCATCTGAGGATGAGCTTCCTGCTTGATAATTAAGCACAGAGACCACAGCATTTGAGACTTTTTGTATAGCCTTTGTAGTATCAGTCGAGGTAGAGACATTGACCTTGTTGATACTGGAAGTCGTTGAGAGACCTCCTATCATGTTTTGTCCACTGACCTCCTGATAGACAGCTGTTCCGCCGAGAGCGATGGCACCACCTGCCACACCTACCAATAATGTTTTAGCAAACGATCCTTTTAACATCTTTTTCTCCTTATTTTTTAATTGAAAAATCTATTTATTATTTTATATCCACACCCTTAATGATAACTTAAAAGAGAGTAAAAGGGAAGTGATTTTGTGTTATTCACAAAAATGTGAATAAAGGAAAAATGACAGAGGGAAATACAAAAAATTCCACAAGTTTTCCACAAAATTGTGAATAAATAATATAAAATGTGAATAATTCACGTTTTCATGGTTTTTCATTTCCCCGAATTACAAAAAATAGCTTTATAAAATGTGATACAATAATGTGATGAAAATTAAAATGATTGTTGTCGGAAAATTAAAAGAAAATTATCTGAAAGAGGGCATAGCAGAGTATAGTAAGCGAATGCAGACCATGCTACCTCTTGAAATCATAGAACTGGCAGATGAAAAAATCCCAGATCATGCTTCAGACAAGGAAAAGGAAGCTGTCAAAAATCAAGAAGGTCAAAAGATTTTGGATAAACTGACTGATGAGGATAAGGTAGTTGCCCTAGCTATCCAAGGAAAGCTGATGACAAGTCAAGCTTAGTCAAAGATTCAGAAATCTATGGAAGACAGAACTTAGCCTTTGTCATCGGTGGTTCTCTGGGACTTTCAGATGCAGTTTATCAACGTTCTGATATTGAAGTCTCTTTTGGGAGAATCACCCTCCCCCATCAACTGATGAGATTAGTCTTGACAGAACAAATTTATCGTGCCCAGATGATTAATCGAGGCAGTGCTTATCATAAATAAAAGAAGGAGTAAAAGAATGACAGATATAATAAAAATCTACAAAAGTCATGCCAATAAAGAACAAGCAGTCAAAATGAAAGCTTATATGCGAGATCAATTTGAATTTTTAGGACTACCTTCTCCTCTTCGACGTGAATTAGCAAAGGAATGGCTGAAAGAAAAAGTTAAAGAAAAGGTGATAGATTGGGATTTGGTAGAAAAGCTCTGGCAACAAGAAGAACGTGAATTTATCTATCTTGCCACAGATTACTTACGTCGTCTGAAGAAAGTTGTAACTTTTGATGATTTAGATAAGATAAAAGCTCTAGCTCAGCAAAAATCATGGTGGGACAGCGTGGACAACTTGGATGAGTTGGTGGGCATCATTTCACAGATTGATGAGAGTAAGAAACAAGTACGAAAAATTCTTATTCAATGGTCTAAGGATGAAGACTTTTGGATCCGTCGCTTGGCGATTGACCATCAACTGAGCTTTAAGGGGAATGTAGATGCGGAGCTTCTGGCTGAGATCATCAAAAATAATTTTGGTTCGGATGAATTCTTTATCAATAAAGCCATTGGTTGGGCATTGAGGGATTATTCAAAATATAATCCCGACTGGGTCAGAGCATTTGTCAAGGATTATGGCAAGCAAATGGCTCCTCTGTCCATACGTGAAGCCAGTAAATATATTTGAAAAAATAGATAAAATTAGATACAATAGAGCCTATGCTATAAAAAAATAAAGAAGAAAAAAGGAGAAGAAAATGAACTATTCATTTATTATTATCATCATTGTGATGATTGGGATGTGGTATTTCATGAATCGTCAACAAAAGAAAGCACAAGCAGAACGTCAAGAACAACTCAACACCATGCAAGTGGGGACAGAGATTGTAACAATCGGTGGATTACACGGGAAACTACACTCTATCGACACAGAGAAGAACTTGATTGAATTGGACTGTGAAGGAGTGATTTTAACCTTTGAACGTTCAGCCATTAAGTCTATTGTACCTTCAGCGTCAACAACAGTTGTTCAAGAAACAGCAGAATCTCCTATTGAAGAAAAAGGAAATAAAGAAAACTAATTCTAAATATAATTAGTTTTTTTATTTCCCTAGAAATTCAGGAGCAAGAACAAAGATATAAAAATGCCAAAAATATGATAAAATAAGAATAATAGACTGTGAAGTATTGAGGTAATATGTTTAGTTTTAAGAGAAATAAAAGCAAAGAAACTTCCAAAGAAGAATCAGGAAAAATCCCTCGTCACATTGGTATCATCATGGATGGGAATGGGCGTTGGGCAAAGAATCAGGGGAAATCTCGGATTTTTGGTCATAAGGCAGGAATGGATGCTTTACAACGTACAGCTGTTCATGGAGCACGTCGTGGGGTGAAAGTCATGACCGTCTATGCCTTTTCAACAGAGAATTGGAATCGTCCAGCAGATGAAATCAAGTTCATCATGAGTCTTCCTATTGATTTTTATAGTAAGTATTTACCTGTCCTAAAAGCAGAAAATATACAAATTCGCATGATTGGAAAACGTGAAGGCTTACCTGCGGCTACGCTCAAATCTATTGATAAGGCTGCTCAGGAAACAGCAGATAACACAGGAATGATTCTCAATTTTGCCATGAATTATGGGGGGCGTCGAGATATTGTGCTCGCTGTGCAAGAAATGATCTCTCAAGGCATTAAATCAGAGCAAATTACAGAAGAGCTCATCAGTCAACAT
>WREM01000010.1 GCA_009779335.1 Streptococcaceae bacterium
CTCCTCTAGTAATTTCTATATACATTATAACAAAAAAGGAAGTAACTACTCCTTTTCTAGTTTTAGTCGTTTTACTGATAGGAAAATGTTGAGGGTGCAAAAACGCGTATCTTGCGTTTTGTGCAAAATTTATAGTTTTACTGATAGGAAAATGTTGAGGGTGCAAAAACAGAATGAGGGAGATATTTTCAGATATCTAAGTTTTACTGATAGGAAAATGTTGAGGGTGCAAAAACGAACAAAGAGCATGATGGCTAAAAATATCGGTTTTACTGATAGGAAAATGTTGAGGGTGCAAAAACTTACCATAGAAATAGGGAAACGAAATGAAGGTTTTACTGATAGGAAAATGTTGAGGGTGCAAAAACTCAATGAACATTTTTATGATAATGATTGTTGTTTTACTGATAGGAAAATGTTGAGGGTGCAAAAACGCCATTAATTTTCATCTCCTTTGAAAGTAGGTTTTACTGATAGGAAAATGTTGAGGGTGCAAAAACTGCATCTGTGTTCTCTATCTCTGTACGCATGTTTTACTGATAGGAAAATGTTGAGGGTGCAAAAACATGAGTGATAAAGGAAATACAACGCTTTTTGTTTTACTGATAGGAAAATGTTGAGGGTGCAAAAACCCTAATTTTCTTTTATCAAGCTCAGGAAAAGTTTTACTGATAGGAAAATGTTGAGGGTGCAAAAACAGTTTGGCGAAATTATACTCGTTTATTTCAGTTTTACTGATAGGAAAATGTTGAGGGTGCAAAAACAGCATTTTTATTGAAAAAATATCAAGATTTGTTTTACTGATAGGAAAATGTTGAGGGTGCAAAAACCAAACACACGTGTGCATAATCATCATTCCAGTTTTACTGATAGGAAAATGTTGAGGGTGCAAAAACCAAACTGCTTTGAAAAACTATGAAGCTTTTGTTTTACTGATAGGAAAATGTTGAGGGTGCAAAAACAAAGCTATGCTGATGCAAATGGTCTTACTAGGTTTTACTGATAGGAAAATGTTGAGGGTGCAAAAACATGCAGACTTATCAGAAGTTGAAATTAAAAGTTTTACTGATAGGAAAATGTTGAGGGTGCAAAAACCACTGAACAACAACGATTTGCGTTACAACTGTTTTACTGATAGGAAAATGTTGAGGGTGCAAAAACTGAAAATATGACAATTTATAATATTCAATTAGTTTTACTGATAGGAAAATGTTGAGGGTGCAAAAACCAGGGACTTGTATTATGCTTTGGATATCATGTTTTACTGATAGGAAAATGTTGAGGGTGCAAAAACGGCTCTTGTTCGGAAATTTTAGCCAGTCGAGTTTTACTGATAGGAAAATGTTGAGGGTGCAAAAACATGTAGAGAGAATCTGTATCAGAGTAGTAGGTTTTACTGATAGGAAAATGTTGAGGGTGCAAAAACACAGAGCGAAGCAGAAAGACCAGTCTAGCAGTTTTACTGATAGGAAAATGTTGAGGGTGCAAAAACAGCATTGGGTTCTCTGTGGTTTACCATGCAGTTTTACTGATAGGAAAATGTTGAGGGTGCAAAAACAGACCGTTACCTACTCCGACAGGGTCTGCAGTTTTACTGATAGGAAAATGTTGAGGGTGCAAAAACCTCAAATTCAAAATTTTTGAAAAAAGGATTTCGCACAGTTTCCACTCTTAGATAGTAATTCGTCAACTTCTATCTAAAAGAAATGACTTTTCAGCTTCTGATAATTCTTTTATTTTATAAAAATAATTCAAATCATCAAAGCCAAATATTCCATTTATCACCTTTAATAATACCATATGTTCACTTATTTTTCCAGTCGTCCCTATATCATCAACTAAATCATAAAAGGCTCCCAATAATTCTAATTCTGAATATTCTTTCGGAATTGGATAATAATTTTCAATAGTTCTTTTGAAATCAGATAACTCTGGTAACAAATGACTCTGCTCCAACAAGATTACAGTGTGAGGAAAATCATACTCCTTATATTCTATATCTATCGCTTGATTAGCAAATATGAAAACTTTTAGAAGACCTGTTCGTTCTGATATTTCCTCTAACCCATCCATAAACCATCTGATATTATCTGTAATCAGAAAACTTTCAGGATTAACTAAGCTTAGCCAGATCATCTGTTTTTCTCGCTTAATTTTTGCTTCTAATAAGTTTAAGTATTCGTCCAGCAACTCGTTTGCATCCATCATTTCAAGAGGATATTCATGCTCACTATCCTCAAAAGATAAAAACAACTGATTTTTGAATATATTTTCCAAATTAAATGAAGAAAAATTTGATGAAACATTATCTGAAATTCTTTCTACACTTTTATTGACGAGTAATTCTAATTTTAGTAATTCATCATTCAATTTTTCTATTTGTTCACTTATCAGTATATCTTCTTTCAGCTCTTGTAAATAATCAAACATCATAGATTTTTTAATAAAATCTATCTCCTGATAAATAGATTGATTATCTTGTATGAATAAAAAATCGATATTTCCTTTTTTTACTTGCTTCCCATCAATATAAATTTCTATCCCATTTTCCCCATAGACTATTTCTTCAAGTTCTGACAAAGATTTTCCTGTGGCAAATCTTTTCAGACTTCTAACAAGTTGTCGTTTGAGTTTTTGATTAGATCCATAAAAGAATGTTCTACTTGCCTCTTCAAATTCAATAAATTGATTATTTTCAGTTTCTATCTTTATCATATAATCACCATTTTATTATTCCCTATTGCTACTTCTTGAACTGATTTCTCTCCAATTAAAAATCTTCTGTCATTGAATTGCTTCTCACTCACATAAATCAACTCAACTAAGCCATTTTTAGGAGTGACCCGCTTCAACTGCTCTTCATATTTAGAGAGTTGACTGCGATTAGGTAGAGTTCTAACATATACTGAATATTGTTGCATAACAAAACCAAGCTCTATTAACTTCTTTCTAAAAGTACGATAAGCTTTTTTCTCTTCAGGAGTATCGCTTGGTAAATCAAAAAAACATATTAATCTCAATTTTTCATACACCTCGCATTCCCTCCAATGTTATCTCTATTAGAAATTCTGTGTTCTCTCCATTCATTGCTTTGATGAATGATTGTACATAATTCTGCATGGCTAAATCTATAGTTGTTTTTTTCCCATTTAATAGATAGGGTTGATTGACAAAATCAATCAATACACATCTAGCTTCCCAAGATAGATATTCTTTATAATTAGGAATGATTTTATCTAGGATATAGTAATCCATCAAGGGACGAAAAGGCTCCATTAAATCATCTATTAGATTAAAAGAATTATATTCATTGCGATGGAATATCCCTAAAGTAGAAATCAATCCAGAGCCTGCAACAAGGCGAGCAATATAAGCTCTAATGATAGTATATCCATAATCCATCGCATAATTCTCCATTTGATTATTTTCTCTGGTAAATCCCATGCCATAAAGGCTATTAAAATAAACTTTAGCAGCATGCCCTTCTCGGTTAGTTTTATCCCCCAATTCTACATTTTTAAGTAACTCATCCAGTTTTTCAATGCGTTCTGATTCACTATTTTTCAAAATCATTACTGCTCTTTGATTGGTAATTTTCTGAATCACAATTTTAGACCAGATTTCTTGCTTTTGGTCTTCTGACCAATTTAATTGCTCTAAACTTCGCTTCGCTGTCCTGTGATACTGACCAACGCTTTGAAAAATTCCACAAGGTAAATATTTATTATCACAGATAATCAAGGCAATATTATGATGAGCAAACTTTGCTAATAATTTTGTGGTTAAAGCCATTTTATCTCCTTCAAGAGTGATAGTAGCTATATCACTCAAAGGAATTGTAAATTTTTGATTTTGTTTTTCAATTTCTAAATTATCTAATTTTAACCGTAAATAATCCCCATCTTTTATCATGACATTTCTCCAAGTCATATCTTGTCCTCTCTTAATAAAAAAAGTCATCTCCGAAGAGATGACTATGATTTCGGCATAAAGCCTTATCTTTGCAGATCCTCAACACTTTCCTATCAATAAAAAGTAGAATCTTTCATATCCGTCGATATGAATAGTCCGTCGACTACCTTTTTATTGTAGCAAATTTGAAGAAATTTGTCAATTATAAGTCGAGTTGATTAAGCCAGTCCTGACGTCCATCAAATATACGATAAATCAATACTTTTTCATTTTCAATCTTATAAATAGATAAAAACTTATCAGTTATAAAATATCTGAATTCAGTTTCAACATTGAGTTTATGTGACAGATTTGCTCCAAGTTTTGGACTTTTTTCTAGCCTTAAATTATTTTTAAGTATGGAAAGAACAATCTCCTCCCCTTTGAATGGATGATATTCTCGAATAATATCTAAATCTCTATCAACCCCTGATAAATAAAGAAGTTTCATTATAAGCCAAGTCTTTCTTTTATCTCATCTGTTGAATATGCAATCCCTGTTCTTTCATACTCTAACTCAGCTTTTCTCAATTCTTCAAATAAATGTTCTCTCGCTTTTTCAAACTGATATTCTTCTGCATCAACAATAGCATAGATAACTTTTCCATTCTTAGTCAAATAAACGGGACTTCCTTCATGGACTTCGTTAATAACTGTATTGTAATTTCTTAAATCTGATATAGGTGCTGTTTTCATATTTGTCTCTCCTATATCTATTTTACGATAAATTCTTCGTAAAATCAAATGTCAAGTTTGAGTTTTTCTTTGTTAACATAGTAAGAAGTGCCGAGAATGTCTGTGTTAATCTTTCTAATATCAGAAAATCCTGACATTGCAACCAGCCATTGTCCATTTACAGTAAACAATTTTATATTGTTCCCCTCTTCATCCATACCATAAATTGGTTCGGGTTCCCCCTTAATAAATTGACTTTTTGCTACAGGCTTTAATTCCCATTTTTGACCTGAAGAGTCACTCCCGCCTGACCAAAAAAGAAATTTATGACGCTGTTTTGAGAAGTCTTTCTTAAATGATAATTCTATTTGCTCTCCACGATATAAAGACATGATAAATTCACTGTTATCAGAAACTTTACACGCTCGTTTTCGATAATCATATACATCATTAGGAATAGTTATCTTATTGTGTGGAGCTTGCTTCAGATCGCTTTGACGTAAAAATAGAAACTCATATTTATCTTTTTCAACATTAAAGTATAAATCTGTACGCCATAACTCTAAACTGTCAAGAAACACTCTCTTTCCTACTCTAGCATTTTTAGGCGTAATATCTAATTTTCCTTTAGATTTTTCTGGCTGTTCAGCTTTTTTATCCTCGATAAATACAGCACTACTGTAAAATTTCAAACTCTTTATAGGTGCTCCATTCCCAAGTAATCCATTATCTTTTCGAGTATATTTTGTAATGTAATCATGTTCTCTACGATATAATTCAAATGGAGAAACATTTATTTTCTTAACTTTTCCATCTGACTGCGAAATTTCTTCAAATTCTGAATAATCTTTCATAATTTGTTCTAATTTCTCAAAAGTTTTTATATCATTACGTCGCATTAAGAAAATTGAACTCTCAGGCAAAACTTTACTTTCAATTTCTTTATCATACAGTTCTTTGAATTTTTTGTAGCCTGCAACTTTCGGTCCTGAAATGTCATAAGCGTATATATCAGAAATTTTATCTAATATAAGAGTTTGGACTTCTCTTCTTTCAATTACTTCATCGTTCTCCGTAAGGCTCCTTTGAATATTTTCAAAAGTCTGTGCAGAATAAATCGTCTGATTTGCCACAGCACGATTGGCTTTTTTATTGACCTTGTGGCTGAATTTTACTGGATTATCAGGATTTGTAATATCATTTGCATCTGTTACTTGTTTGAATAAGGGAGAATTGTACAAATCTCGAAATTCTTTTTCATAGATTTCATTAGTTACTACAGGCATTTGAACAAGAAGTTCCTGCTCTTTTGCTATTTTAACTGCTTCTCTATCTTTGAGAATCTCTCCGGTTTCTTTATCTACATCAATCAATTTTACAACTTTATCAAAGTTTTTTAAGATAGGGAAGCTCGCTATAATCGAAGCATCAATAGCATGATGATGGTGTGTATCCCGAGTTTTTTCTAATGTTTTATAATCCCATTTTTTACGCATTTGTGAAGTCCATTTCCCACGCACAACCTTAACTTTTGTGGGAAGATTATAGGACTTGAAGAAAGCATAAAATTCATTAAGAACTACTCGTGAAGCGTAGCGAGTATCATTCAAATTACGGGCGATAAATCCTTGACGAACTTCCAAGTTATTCAAGTCAACTTCTGATAGAAGATTATCTTTCTTAGCCTTATTATAATGCTTATTGGCTAAAACTTTAGCTTTATATTCTGTGACAGGCTGTCCAAACCCTCCTCCATTATTTATCCAGCCAATCGGTGTTTGTTTTTCTTTAGCTTGATTACAACTTGTATGAACTAAGACCTTATTATTTTGTGAATCATCAAAAGAAACTGAAATAGGAATAATATGATCTATTTCAAAGCTATCATTTTGATAGATTAAATCTTTTGCTTCAATGTTTTTACCACAATAGGGACACAAGCATTCCTGTTGGTACCAAAAACGAACTTTGATAGAAAGTTTCTTTTTCTTTCTGTATTCAGCCTTCAAGGCTTCGGAGGAAATCAAAAGTTTTTGAAGAATCTCATCGTCTGCCTTACTTTTTTCAGTTTCTTGTTCTTTTTGAAATTTTTGAAGTTTTCGCTTTTCATCATCTGCATTGTCATCACGAGGAAGCTCGATCACTACGTGCTCAATGTTTTCCGCTCCTACACGTTTTGAAATAGCATTGAATACATTAATTGCTTCACGCACAGATTTTGCAACGACAGGATTATAGATTTCATCTGTAATAGACTTAGAAGGGATATTCTTTAATCCTTTACCTTTATATTTTTCATTATCAGGTTTCATATAACCTAGATGAGTTAGAATACTCATTTGCTCTTCACTTGTATTTTCGAGTTCAGGAATAAGCATATTCAGTGTTTTGTAAGAAAAACCATGCCATGTCGCCCTGCCATCTACAAGTAAATCTTTATTCTGTTCAATAATAATATCTTTAATTTTGTCAAAATTTTCAATATTTTTAAACTCAAAATCATTTTTTTCAAGTTGTTTTCTGACTTCAGATTTTTCGCTGTTTAGGGTGAGAATATCAGCAACTTTATCGAAAAATTCAATCGGCAAATAATTTGCTTCGATTTCAACTTCTGCTAAAGTTTTTCTGAATTTACGATAACCTGAAAGCGTATGAATGATAGCTTTATCAGATTTATTCACACGAAAGCCCTTGATATGTTCTTTTTTAGTACCAATCAATTTTACAATTTGAGTTAAGCCAAACTGACCATCAGCAGTTTTTCCTACTTCAATGATTTTCTTTTTAATCTCTGTCGTTAATTTCCCATCAGAGTCTGTGTTTTCATTTGGTTCTTTAACAGTCAAGTTATTCAAGTCATTGAGTAAAGGGCGGTCAAACTTGAGGCAGAAGCTCTTTTTTCTCCTTGAACATCTGTTCCAATCAACTCATCAAAAAGATTGCCAAGTGTATGACCATCAGTCTTATAAATACCATAATCTGTACGAGACTTTTCATTTCCCGGTCCATGAAAATACTCACGCTTACGAGTGATTAGTCCATTATTTTCTGGATTCCCAGCATCTGATTTACAAATCCTCTCAATAAGTTCATCTGTAATTTCTTCATAAAATTCACTTTGTTTTTCAAGAATTTTCTTTGCTTCATTAGCATAATCAGAAGATGGAAAAACATTCAAAAGTATAGATTCTTCTGTCTCCACTTGCCCTCGCACTTGCTTGTATTCTTGTAAACGTTCAAGTTGAATTTGACCAACTGTTTTATTTTTAAGAAGCTGGCGATTGATTTTGATGGAACTTTCGTATTCAGTTCCACCTGATCCATCTTCGTCTTCCAAATCTCCCAAATCATAAGAAATCCCACGCCTTTTAACAAGATGATAAATAGCTTCAGAAAGTTCTTCTAATGTAAGTTTTTCTGATAATCCTTTGACACGTAGTTCATAAGGATTTTTATTTTCAAAAGTTGGGATTGGTAAACCATAATTCTCAAATACTTTTGTCAAATCGGATAAACGATTCTTTCGACGATGTATCAAACGTCTTAGTTGTCTAAAATTTCGACGCTCCTGATTTTTTTCTGCATTTCCACTAGGGAAAATGCGGCTCCCCAAATCTACAATTTCCTTCTTCTCTACATCTACAATAGACCAACCTACTGATGCAATCCCTATATCTAGTCCGACTGAATATTTTGTCATATACCCTCCCCTATATTCTCTTTCTTTTCATATCTATTATATCCTTTTTTATTGAATATAGAAAATTTGGAAATATTTTGAAATTTTTGAATCTTTTTACGTACTATTAGATAAGAGCAAGTAAAAAATTTGGCTTGCTCTGTGTTTAATTATTATCTGCACCCTATACCCGACATATTCTAGCTAGAGGGAGCTCAGGCGAATGATAGTATTCCACCTCTCTGCAACGAAGGGTTCCCAAAATGGATATTTTGGCTTTATTCCAAATCATCCTTGAATTGATTTCAATTTTGATTGATATTCATCAGATGATTTGTGATAATCAAAAAGACTAGCCTAAGCTAGTCTCCAATCTTTGCAGAGATATTAGACACGCCGAGTGTTGGATGCACTCGGTTTTTTATGGTGTCTTCTCTATGTACTCATTATAACATAAACCCCGCATCACTCTATTGCATATAATCTCTGAGGGGTTTGCTTCGTCTTGGATGGCGGAGTTTCTTGATGGCTTTAGCCTCGATTTGACGGATACGTTCACGTGTAACTTTGAATTGTTTCCCCACATCTTCAAGGGTGTGCATACGTCCGTCATCAAGTCCAAAACGCATACGCAATACATTCTCCTCACGGTCTGTCAATGTATCCATGACTTCATCTAATTGCTCACGAAGAAGGACTCGATTGGTATAGTCTGTTGGACTTTCAATGACATCATCCTCGATAAAGTCCCCGAGATGACTGTCATCTTCTTCTCCGATCGGTGTTTCAAGTGATACAGGATCTTGAGCAATCTTCAATACTTCACGGACTTTCTCAGGTGTCATGTTCAACTCTTTACCCATTTCCTCAGGACTTGGATCACGCCCTAGGTCTTGGATTAGATTACGCTGTACACGGATGAGTTTATTAATGGTTTCAACCATGTGTACAGGAATACGGATAGTACGAGCTTGGTCGGCAATGGCACGAGTAATGGCTTGACGAATCCACCATGTCGCATAGGTTGAGAATTTGAACCCTTTGGTGTGGTCAAACTTATCTACAGCCTTCATCAATCCCATATTTCCTTCTTGGATAAGGTCTAAAAACTGCATACCACGCCCAGAATAACGTTTGGCAATAGATACCACCAGACGCAAGTTAGCTTCCGCTAGTAATTGCTTTGCAAATTCACCTTCTTCTCCACCTGCAACGATAGCTTCTGCAAGCTTTGTTTCCTCTTGAATGGAAATCAGTGAATGACGCCCAATTTCCTTCAAATACATGCGGACAGGGTCATCAATACGGACGTTGGTTACAATTTCCTCTACCTCTTCATCATCTGCAGGTTCTTCTGTTGCTGATTCTAGAGCCATAGGACTAGGATTCCCCTCTTTATCTACGATAGAAATCCCTTGGTCTTGAATCTCTTGCAAGAGATCTTCAATGGCTTCTGCTTCCAGTCCAAATTTCACCACTAAATCTGAGGTGATTTCATCATCTAAAGCCTCTCCTAGTGGTTTACGCTTAGAAATGTATGCTTTAACTGCTTTCTCAAAAGCTTTTGTATCAAAATCATCCGCTGTTTTAGTTTTAGCTTTTGTCTTATTGGCTGTTTTTTTGCTTGTTGTTTTTACTTTGGTTGCAGTAGCTTTCTTGGTTGGTTCAGCTTTTTTGACTGTTGTTTTCTTAGCAACTGCTTTTTGCGTTGTTGCTTCAGTTTTTTTTGTACTTGTTTTTTTAGCTGTTTCTTTTTTTGCTGGAGTTTTCTTTGTGCTTGCTTTAGCTTTTGTTGGAGTTTTTTTAGTCTCCATGGCTTTGACAAGCTTATCCTCTTCTTTCTCTGTAATTGAGCTAGAGTGTGACTTAACATCCATTTTTAACTTTTGTGCTTTTTCTACAAGTTCATTGTTTGAAAAACCTGTTTTTTTAGAAATTTGATTAATACGTATTTTTATTTCAGCCATTGATTTCCTCACTTTTTCTAGGATAATTTCTTCTTTAAGCTAATAATTTGAATGGTAAGTTCCAATTCTCGCTCTTTGTTATTCGATTTCTTCGCTGTTTCTAGTTGTTGTTGCAATTCATTCAACTTCACTTCTTCCATCTCTTGAGAGAAATTTGCCAGTAAATCTGATATTTCATCTTTAGTGAATTCCTTAGGCAAATCTATGTTCAAGATTTGATAATAAAGCGATTTTTCTTCATCCGTCAATTCTCTTAATAAACGTGACCCATCTACACTTCCAAAGGTCATATAATCCATCAGAACCTTATCGAACAAATCCTGATACTGCTTATGCACAAATCGGAAATTCTCATCCTCTGCAAAACGTTGAAGGACCTCAGAATGTTCAATCATTCTCTGCAAAAGCTGTGACTCTGAAACTTCTCCACGAGAGCGTTGAACAGGCGACTCAATCGTAATTTCCCGTTTGTCAGAAGGTTGAGCAAGATAGGGACTAGGCTGGAAATATTCATCAGGCGTATATAATTCTTCTTCAAAAGCGATAAAATTATCATTACTTTCTCCTGATTGAACTTGATTTTCCCGTTTTCTATTGACAGCCTCTTCCACTTGATTATACTCGAAATCAGGCAGAATCTCAACTAATTTTCTTATGTATAAATCTTGGGCAGTCAGGGACTTTTCTTTTGCAATGAGTGGTGCCATTTGTTCAATAAAATTCAGCTGATTCTGTGTATTTGCCAAATTTTCAGGAGCAAGATAGGAAATAAAAAACTCAATAGGTTGAATGCGTCCATTTGTCATCAGATTAGATAATTCTTCTAATGAGTATTTCTTGCTGTATTCATCAGGATCAAGCCCCTCAGGAATCTGTACAATCTGAGTCCTTTCACTTCCGGCTAACTCTATTGCCTTATAAATAGCATTTTGACCTGCTTTATCCCCATCATAAACAAGAACAAATTGATTAACCATCTTCCCTAATCGACGAATATGCTTGTCAGTCAGAGCAGTCCCCATAGTCGCAACCACATTGGTGATGCCTGCTTTATATGCAGCGATGACGTCCATGAATCCCTCCATCAGATAAACTTCACGCTTTTTACTGATGGTAGATTTGGCTTTGTCAAAGTTATATAACTCAAAAGATTTATCAAATATCGCTGTGGTTGTCGTATTGATGTATTTTCCTTTAGCATTATCTCCCTCTTGCCAGACACGCCCGGAAAATCCAATGGTATGTCCATATTCATTAGTAATAGGAAACATAATTCGATTTTGAAAAGCATCAAATACTTTATTATTAGAGAAATTAAAGAGCCCTACATTTGCCAATACGTCATCTGTAAATTTCGATGATAAATTTTTATAAATAAAATCATCCTCATCAGGTGCAAGTCCGATATTATAATGCTTGATAATTTCAGAAGAAATACCTCGATTTTCAAGATACTCTAAAGCCTTGGCACCCAATTCTGTTGACATGAGTAATATATTATACAACCTGGCGGCTTGATTATTCACCTCATAAAGTTGAGTGTTAGGATTTTCTTTTTGTTCTTCTTGATTCTTTTCAATATTTAGGGTTACGCCAGCAAACTTTGCTAATTCTTGTAGGGCATCTGAAAAACCAATTTGCTTATATTCTTTAAGAAATTCAATGGCATCTCCTGATTTCCCACATCCAAAGCAATGATAGAAACTCTTTTCAGCATTAACATTGAAAGAAGGCGTCTTTTCCCCATGAAAAGGGCAAAGTCCTAAATAATTTTTACCGGCACGAGTCAAAGCCACATATTGTGAAATAAGATCAACAATATTGACCTGACTCTTCAAGTCATTGATTTCTTCAGTGGAAATAAAAGCCATTTGCCCCTCCTTCCTTCAAACGATAGGACATATAAATTACAAAAACGCCTATTATTCATAGACGTTACCTAAGGAGAAGATGGGATTCGAACCCACGCACCGATTTCTCGATCTAACGATTTAGCAAACCGTCCTCTTCAGCCTCTTGAGTACTTCTCCAATGGGAACACGAGGATTTGAACCTCGGACCCCTGCGTTATCAACACAGTGCTCTAACCAACTGAGCTATGCTCCCAAATTTTCTTTGAAAATTTGATTACAGCTCGTTTTGAACGGGGTTTCCGATGTATTAACTCACTGCTGAATATATGCAAAGTAATCACTAAGCAAGCGGGTGACGAGAATCGAACTCGCGTAGTCAGCTTGGAAGGCTGAAGTTCTACCATTAAACTACACCCGCATATATGTTACACCTAATATGCAAAAGGAGGATGTGGGATTCGAACCCACGCACGCTTTTACACGCCTGACGGTTTTCAAGACCGTTCCCTTCAGCCAGACTTGGGTAATCCTCCATAATGGATCTTGTTGGATTCGAACCAACGACCGCTCGGTTATGAGCCGAGAGCTCTAACCAACTGAGCTAAAGATCCAGTCATAAAAAGGTAATAGCGGCGAAGGGGATCGAACCCCCGACCTCCCGGGTATGAACCGGACGCTCTAGCCAGCTGAGCTACACCGCCAAAATGTTGTATTAACAACAATCGGGAAGACAGGATTCGAACCTGCGACACCTTGGTCCCAAACCAAGTACTCTACCAAGCTGAGCTACTTCCCGTAGTAAAGATTTTTTATACGCAGTTTAATCAACTGCAATTTCTATGAAAGAGTACTTGTTAAGTAAATTTGCTTCGCAAATTCTCATCCGCAGATTCAAAGCGATGCTTTGAACTCTACCAAGCTGAGCTACTTCCCGAGATAATTTGATTATCTCTTCTCTATGACTTCCTATAAAAGTCAATGCACCCGGCAGGATTCGAACCTGCAACCGCCTGATTCGTAGTCAGGTACTCTATCCAGTTGAGCCACGGGTGCTAAATAA
>WREM01000011.1 GCA_009779335.1 Streptococcaceae bacterium
AAAAAACGTCTTATTTACGTTTTCCTTTTTTCATTTTTTTCTGTGCACGTTTCATGGCTTGTTTCATGGCAAATTCTGTGGCTTTACCTTTGATTCCACTCCCGAACATAGCACTCATATCAGAGTTCTCTCCTCCCATCATTGAGGAAAGGTCTCCCAACTGAGACATATCTGGCATACCGTTTGGCATATTGTTCGCATTAGGCATCCCTTGTCCACCCATCATGCCTTGCATCATACTGTTCATGTCTCCTGACATGACCGATTGCATCATGTCTTTGGATTGGTTGAATTGCTTGATGAATTTGTTGACATCCACATAGCTATTCCCTGACCCAGAGGCAATACGTCGACGACGAGCAGGGGAAAGTTCTGCCTCCAATCTGCGTTCAGCAGGTGTCATCGATAAGACAATGGCTTTCTTGCGTGCCACATCTTTCGGATCTACCTTGACATTAGCCAATTCTGGCATTTGTGACATCCCTGGAATCATCTTCATGATTTCTTCCATGGGTCCCATGCTGGTTACTTGATCAAGCTGACTGACAAAATCTTCATAGTCAAAGCGATTTTCAGCCATTTTCTCAGCCATTTTGCGAGATTCTTCTTCATCAAACTGAGACTGAGCCTTTTCAATCAGTGTCAGCATATCTCCCATACCAAGAATACGAGAAGACATGCGGTCAGGATAAAAGACTTCTAAATCAGTGAGTTTTTCACCCGTACCTGTGAATTTAATTGGTTTTCCTGTGATTTCACGAATAGAGAGAGCCGCTCCTCCACGAGTATCCCCATCTAGTTTTGTGATGATGACCCCTGTAATATCCAATGTCTCATCAAAGGTCTTTGCAACTTGAGCTGCCACTTGACCAGTCATGGCATCAACAACCAAGAGAATTTCTGTAGGATGGGCAATCTCTTTAATTTGTGTCAGCTCATTCATGAGCGTTTCATCAATTTCAAGACGGCCTGCGGTATCAATCAAGACATAATCATTACGATTTTCAGCTGCTTTTGCAAGCCCATTCTTAACAATATTAACGGGACTTTCGGCTGTCCCTTCATCATAGACAGGAATTTCAAGCTGATTTCCTAATGTCTTTAACTGATCAATGGCTGCAGGACGATAAACATCCGCTGCAATCATGAGTGGACGTGCATCTGACTCTTCTTTGAGTTTCTTAGCAAGCTTTCCTGCGAAGGTTGTTTTCCCTGATCCTTGTAATCCAACCATCATGATAACCGTTGGAATCTTAGGAGATTTGAGTAATTCAGCCTCTCCTCCACCCAAAAGAGCTGTCAATTCTTCATCAACAATAGAAATAACTTGTTGAGCAGGATTGAGTGCCTCGGATACTTCTACACCGACTGCACGCTCACGAATAGCCTTGACAAATTTCTTCACAACAGGCAGAGCAACGTCGGCTTCAAGCAATGCGATACGGATTTCTTTTGTGATTTCAGTAACATCTTGCTCAGAAACTTTTTTCTTTCCACGAAGATTCTTAAACACGCCTTGCAATCGTTCAGTTAAATTTTCAAATGCCATTTTATACTTCTTTCTTTTTGATTAACTCTGCTTATTATATCATTTTTGCTTGTATATTAAATAGACTTTGGTATGAAAAAAAAAGAACTTATTGTTCTTTCTTTTTGTTTTTATTATGTCCTTTATTCTGATTGTGATTCTTATGATTTTGATTTGGTTTATTATTCGATTTTTTGTTTCCTGAGTATTTAGTCAAATCTTGTGCTCCACGAGATTCCATGACTACTGGAAGTACAACTGGTCGGCGTTTAGTTTGCTCATAGAGGTATTTCCCAAGTGTATCACGAATCAATCCTTTGAGATCGGACCAATCAAAGTCTTTCCCTTTCAAGTATTCAGTAACTGCCTCATCGACCATTTGACTGGCTTCTTGCATAAGATCATGAGACTCTTTGGCATAGACGAATCCTTTGGTATGGACTTTGGTTTTACTGATGATGTTACGGTCGTTTTTGCTAATGGTGATAACAGCGATAAAGATTCCATCTTCAGATAGGACTTTACGATCACGAAGCACGACAGAACCAATATCTCCTACACCTGCTCCATCAATCATGACGTTCTCTGCAGGGATTACTCCTGCAGGAATCATCTTATCCTCTTGGAAAGTAACTGTTTCCCCATTTTTAGCAATGAAGATTTGCTCTGGTGCCATTCCAAGCTCCATGGCAAGTTCTGCATGGGCACGAAGTTCACGATACTCTCCTTGAATAGGAATGAGATTTTTTGGATTAAGAATATCAAGCATGAACTGCAAGTCACGAGCATTAGCGTGCCCTGAAATCTTCAAATCAGAACCCAGTAATTTCATGACTCCACCTGCTTTATAAACTTCATTCTCAATACGAGCTGTTGTTGTTTCATAAGCAAGTGAGGGCGTAGTTACTGAGAGTACAATGTCCTTATCTTTAATGCTTACTGTCGGATGTTGATGGTTTGCCATATCTCCCAAGGCTTTGAGAGGTTCACCCATACGTCCTGTTTCGAGAATCATGATTTCACGATCCGCATAATCATTGATTGCTTTTATATCAATAATGGATTGTTCATCTTCAATCTTAAGTTTGTCTAAGCGACGAGCAATAGCTACAATTTCAGTTGTGTCTTGTCCAGAGAAAGCAATCTTCTTGTGAAGTTTAATTCCTACATCAATAGATTGTTGGATACGCCCAATATTCCCCGAATTACATGCAATAATAACACGCCCCTGTGCTTCATCCACATAATCAAAAATCTTATCATAGATTTCTTGTTCAGATGCTGATTGAATAGGTGACATAGCATTAGGTGAGCTTGAAAGCAGAGCAAGGACCTTGCTTGACCCAATTTCTGCCAAACGACGCATATTGGTCTTATAACCTTCTGCTACTGCAGGGTCAAATCGGAAGTCTCCTGTATAGACAACATTTCCCGAGTCAGTCCCAATAACAATCCCCATAGATTCAGGAATGGTATGTGTTGTAGGGAAGAATGAAACAACAGCCTGACCAAAATCTATCTCTGCATCCTCATTGATGATATGAAAATTATCAAATTTACGACTCGCTTCATAGTTCTTAACGTTGATTTTTGCGAGTTCAATCGTCAATTCTGACCCGAATACTGGCACATCCATCTCTGCCAAAATATAAGGCAAAGCTCCAATAGAATCTGCATGACCATGTGTCAAGAATATCCCAGCCACACGTTCCGAATTTTCTATCAAATAATCAATGCTAGGAATGACAAAGTCAATCCCCAACATCCCTGCATCTGCATATTTAAGTCCTGCATCAAGCACAAAAATTTGCTCATTGACTTCGACCACATACATATTTTTTCCAAATTCACGCACACCACCAAGAGGTGTTACTTTAATTTCTGCCATAGTTAAAAAACCTTTCTTATTCTAAGAAGTACTTATTTTTTCTCTTTTGATTTGCAGACTTTCTCTACTTACACTTTTCAGACGAGGTCGAAAATCTATTCGATGACACATTGTCATTACTGAGAATCATTACCTTTATTCTATCATAAAATGGGATTATTATCTAATTTTCTATTTTAAGGTGGTTTTAAGTTAATCTGTTATAATGAACATGACAATAAAGATTGTCAATTAAGGAGAATTCATGAAAAAATTCATGTTATTGTACATTGCTGATCCTGTAGAAGCAGCAAAAATGATGGAAACAATGACACCTGAACAAGGTGAACAAATGAACCAACTTTGGATGGCTTGGGCCGCTCAAGCGGGTGAAAATCTTATTGATTTTGGACTTCCTGCAATGCCTGCGTCAGAAAATGCGAAGAAAGATGGACCTAACCGTATCGGTGGGTACTCTATCGTTCAGGCTCAAGATGAACCTGCTGTTCAAGCGATGATTGCTGAACATCCACATAAAAAAATGGGAGGAGACATCTATGTCTTCGAACTCATGCCAATGCCTGGTATGTAAGCCCAAATCAAAAGGCTCTTATGAGCCTTTTTCTTTATCCATTTTTTTCAAGCATAATTTACAATTTATTTCCAAATTTGTAGGATTCCAAACGGGTTTCTCATATCCTTCGATTCCCTTATCATTCATGCCACATAAGGTGTTATGTTCATCTTTCAGGGCGTGGATTTTTTTATTTTTAGCATTTATGATTTTATCCATCATTCTCCAATCTAATAAAAAATTCTCTACCTAATAAGTAGAGAATTAAAGGCAGTTTTCACTGTGCCAAAGAGGTTCACACAATTTGACAAGATTTCATGAATCCTTCACGACTGACTCAACAGTCCAAATCTCCTTAGCTTCCGATTCTGCTATGCAGAAAATTCGGCTCATCGCATGAACCTAGTATAGCACATTAATTCAGATGAAGCAAGAAAGCAAGTAGAATCGAGGCTGAAGCAAAGAATATGACCCAACAAAAAGCAAATCCAAATGTAAACTGACGGGTTCCATTATTCTTATATGAAGCGACTGTCCGTCTGCCCCGATAGATAAAGAGTGAAATCAATGATACCAGGGTCACAATCACCTGTAAAATGGTATTTGCCCAAAAGGTGATGTTGAGTGCGGATAAAACTCCAACAATGAGTGAGAGGATAATAGCCATTAGCTTAGCCCCTTATACACATTAACCACGTTCTCTACTGTAAACCCATATTCCGAGAGCACTTTATCTGCTGGTGCTGATGCCCCCCATTGATCAACAGTGACTGTCGCTCCATCCAGTCCGATATATTTTGCCCAACCAAAGCTTGAACCCAATTCAATCCCCAGACGACGGCGTACAGATGAAGGTAAAATTTCTTCTTTGTAGCTGGCTGACTGCTCGTCAAAGATGTTCATCGACGGCATTGATACCACACGAATGCTATTCCCAAGAGATTTTTTTGCCTCTAAGGCAAGTGCAACTTCTGAACCTGTCGCAATGATAATCCCTTCAAGAGTTCCCTCTTCTTTGGAAATGATATAAGCTCCTCTATTTAACCCTTCTTCTGCTAATTGTGCTGTCCCTTCAAGTACAGTAAGGTTTTGGCGTGTAAGGACAAGTGCCGTAGGGCGTGTCATAGAATTAACTGCACGACACCACGCTGCATTGACTTCATTTCCATCTGCTGGGCGGATAACATCAAGATTAGGCATAGAACGAATAGATGCCAGTTGCTCTACGGGTTCATGTGTCGGCCCATCTTCACCAACTGCGATAGAATCATGTGTCCATACATAAGTGACAGGTAATTCTTGAAGAGCAGCCATACGAACAGCAGGAAGCATATAATTAGAAAAGACAAAGAATGTTCCACCATAGACACGAGTTCCACCGTGCAATGCCATCCCATTCATTATCGTTCCCATGGCAAATTCACGTACACCAAACCAAATGTTACGCCCTGCATAGTTATCAGGTTGGAAATCTGTATCCGCTTTGACCATTGTATTATTTGAGGCAGATAAATCAGCTGACCCTCCCCAGAAGTTCGGCATTTGAGCTGAAATTTCTTGAATAGCTTCTTGTGAAGTCACACGAGAAGCCTTGCTTGAACCTAGTTCATGCTTTGTCAAGTTCAACTCAGGAGTTTCATTAGCGAATGCTTGTTTATATTGCTTCGCTAATTCAGGATATTGACTGGCATAGTCAGTAAAGAGCTTATCCCATGTTGCTTCAAGTTCAGTACCACGTTTGATAATTGTTTCTTCAAAGCGAGCATTGACTTGATCGGGAACTGTAAATTCTGGATAGTCCCAACCGTATGCTTTTTTCGCAAATGTAATTCCCTCCGCACCAAGAGGAGCACCGTGAACCGCAGATGTCCCTTGCTTTTCAGCACCAAATCCGATGATTGTTTTCACTTCAATAATCGTTGGTTTATTTGCCTCTGCTTTAGCCATTTCTACTGCTTGCGCAATTTCTTCAAGATTATTTCCATCTTTTACAAGAATATGTTGCCAACCATAAGATTCAAAACGCATCTTTACGTCATCTGTGAACGCCATAGACAAATCTCCATCAAGAGAAATATTGTTTGAATCATAGAAAAGAACAAGTTTCCCAAGTTTAAGTTTCCCTGCAAGCGATGCTGCTTCTTGAGAGACCCCTTCCATTAAATCTCCATCTCCATTAAGAGCATAGGTATAATGATCCACGATATTAAAATTAGGTTTGTTATAAGTTGCTGCCAAATGAGCTTCTGCCATTGCCATACCGACGGCGTCGGCGATACCTTGCCCAAGAGGACCAGTTGTTGCTTCCACACCATCCGTCCAGTCCACTTCAGGATGTCCCGGAGTTTTCGACTGCCATTGACGGAAATTCTTGAGATCATCCATAGACACCTCATATCCTGATAAATGCAATAGGCTATAAAGCATAGCTGAACCATGTCCTGCTGACAAGACAAAACGGTCACGGTTAGACCAGTTACGACTTGTTTCAGGGTTCACATTAAGAAATTTACTCCAAAGCACATAAGCCATTGGTGCAGCTCCTAACGGGAGACCGGGGTGTCCTGAATTTGCTTTTTGAATGGCATCCATTGAAAGTGTACGAATAGTATTTACTGCAAGTTGATCTGTATTGTCAAACATAATTTTCTCCATTTCTTATAGTCCCACACGCTCGAATATATCATCCACACGTGTTAAGTGATAGTTATAATCAAAGGCTTTATCTAAATCTTCATCCGTCATATATTGACGAATTTTGTCACTAGCCTCGAGTAAAGGACGAAACATGATATGCTCATCCCAAGACTGTGCAGTCAGAGGTTGTACTAAATCATAAGCCTCTTCACGACTCATCCCTTTTTCAATCAACATAAGCATGACATGCTGACTGTATATAAGCCCAAAGGTTGCATCCATGTTGCGTTTCATATTCTCTGGGAACACGGTCAAATTTTTGACAATGTTTCCAAAACGATTAAGCATATAATCGAGTAATTCGGTTGTATCAGGAGTAATGATCCGCTCAGCTGATGAATGTGAAATGTCACGCTCATGCCATAAAGAAACATTTTCTAAGGCTGTTAAGGAATGACCACGAATCACTCTTGCCAATCCTGACATGTTCTCTGAACCAATAGGGTTGCGTTTATGAGGCATAGCAGATGAACCCTTTTGTCCTTTTGCGAAGAACTCTTCAACTTCACGTTGCTCTGATTTTTGCAACCCACGAATCTCTGTTGCCATACGCTCGATAGATGTAGCAATGAGTGCCATAGTTGAGAAATATTCAGCATGCAAGTCACGGGGCAAGACTTGTGTAGAAATCTCTTGTGGACGAATACCCAATTTTTCACAGACATATTCTTCTACAAATGGCGGAATATTGGCAAATGTACCCACAGCTCCTGAAATTTTACCTGCTTCTACAGCTTGTGCCGCATGCTCAAAGCGTTTAATATTTCGTTTTATTTCTGAATACCATGTTGCAAGCTTGAGACCAAAGGTTGTAGGTTCTGCATGTACTCCATGTGTACGCCCCATCATAACTGTATATTTATGTTCCCTCGCCTTGTTTCCAATGATTTCAAGAAAATTCTTCAAATCTTGACGAATAATATCATTGGCTTGCTTGTAAAGGTAACCGTATGCCGTATCTACCACATCTGTAGAAGTCAAACCATAATGGATCCATTTACGCTCTTCACCAAGAGATTCAGAAACTGCTCGAGTAAAGGCAACAACGTCATGACGTGTTTTTTTCTCAATTTCAAGGATACGTGCCACATCAAATGTAGCATGCTCCCGTATTTTTTTGACCTCTTCTTTTGGAATTTCTCCAAGTTCAGCCCAAGCTTCATCTGCTAAAATTTCAACTTCCAACCATGCTTGGAATTTATTCTCCTCTGACCAGATGTGTTCCATTTCTGGACGAGCATAACGACTGATTACCATAGTTTCTCCAATTGTTTATTTATCTTTATATTATATCATTCTCTTAGGTTAAATTCACTTATCATTCTTCGAACAATGAGGTTGAATGCCCTTTGCGTAATTCATGTCCGAAGTCCATCTTCTTTATCATATCCTGAATCGCAAGAATAACTTCGCCAAACCCAAGAGCAATCAGTCCTGTCTTTCCTTCATAATCATTGGCATCCCCTGCCGCATAGATACCCACAAGATTGGATTGCATTTGTCCATTGACTGTGACACGTCCTCGACGATTCGTTTCTAAATCTTTTACTATGTCTAAAGGATTGGTTAATAAGCCATAATTGACAAGAATTTTATCTACTTGAATTTCTAGTTGTTCCTTGGTCAATTTATCTTCTATCATTAGACCTCTGTCATTCAAGGAATGAATAGTGTAAGACAAATATTGATTGATTGTGGATTGATTAAGCTTTTTCACCTCAATTTCATGGGCTCGAAAGGAATCTCTGCGATGAATCATTGAGACCTCATCTGCCACCTGATTCAGCAACAAAGCCCAATCTACAGCAGAATCTCCCCCTCCAAGAACTGCAACTTTCTTATTTTTATATTCATCTATTTGTTTAATAAAATAAGCTAATTTCCCTTGATTTTCATACTCTTCTTCTCCTTCAAGTCCAAGTTTACGAGGAGTAATTTGACCTGCTCCAGTCGTCAGCAGAATAGCGTTGGAGTAATGTGTATCTTTGTCTGTTTTAATGATAAAATCTTCTGCAATTTTTTCAATTTCTGTGACAGATTCATTGAGGCATAAGGTGTGTTCAATATGCTCTAATTGTTGATAGAGCTGTCCAATAAACTCGCTTGATTTTATTGCGGGGAAACCCGGAATATCATAGATGTTTTTTTCAGGATAAAGGTTAATAGGCTGTCCCCCTACCTCACTCATTGAATCAATCAACTTGACTTTGAGCCCTCGCATTCCTGCATAAAATCCTGCATAAAGCCCTACAGGTCCTGCTCCAATAATGGTCACATCAAAATTTTCCATCCTTCTCCCTCATTTCTTTTTTCTATTATAGCCCATGTCATTTTTCACGACAAAAAAACTGCTTGGCAGTTTTTATTTTGTAGAATCACGTTTAACAATCTCATGTTCTAAGATAATCTGATTCTCTTTTACTTCTTCTTTATGAATGAGTTTAGTTAGCATACGCATAGCAATCGCACCCATATCATACAAAGGTTGATTAACAGAAGTTAAAGCAGGGAAGCAGTATAAAGTCAATAGACTATTTGCTCCTGCAACAATTTCAAAATCTTTGGGTAGAGTGATGCCTTGCTCTAACAAACCATGAAGGAGTCCAACAGCAACTACATCATAAGCCACAATAGCTGCTTGAACCTTTTCTTTCTTCATTTTTTTTGAAAGTGCTAGCCCATCCTCAAAGGTCATATTCCCTTCAAATACAAGTTCTTTGTCAAAGCCTATTCCTGCTTCCTTCAAAGCTTGCTTGTAACCTTCTAATCGAAGTTTGCTCTCTAATTCAGTCATTGCGGAAGGCACAATGGCAACACGTTTGTTCTTCTTCAAGAGTTGCACTGTCGTCTGATAAGCGGCTTTCTTATAGTCAATATTTACTGATGCAAGCTCATTGTCATGATCCAAAGTTCCTGAAAGAACAACTGGGACACGAGCTTCTTTGAGCTTCTTACTGATTTTTTTGGACAATATCTTCCCAAGGTAAATAATTCCATCTACCTGTTTTGAAAGCAAAGATTCAATAATCTTCAACTCTTTATCTTCATCATTATCAGAATTAGCGATAATAACATCATATTGATACATAGACGCAATGTCATCCACTCCACGAGCAATTCCAGAAAAATAGGTATTTGTAATCGTAGGAATAATCACTCCAATAGTGGTTGTACGTTTACTTGCCAGTCCACGAGCAATAGCATTAGGACGATAATTTAACTGGTCAATGGCATCCAATACACGTTGACGTGTTGATTCCTTTACATTAGTATTCCCGTTAACAACACGGCTGACTGTAGCCATTGATACTTCTGCTGTTCGAGCAACATCATAGATTGTTGCAATTTGTTCTTGAGTCATAAATTCCTCTAATCATTTTATTTAATAAAAATATTACCTTATTATAACATTTTTTGAAAAGCCTTTCAAGAAATTTTATACGTTTTCATTATGATAATAAAGGTAAAAAAACATTTTTCCTAGAAATTAAGTTATAATGGAACTAAGAAAAAAGGAGAACTATTATGAATAAAATTGAAAAAATTTCAAATTTTTTGGTAGAGAATAATGCTGAGATGACTTTTATCACTAACCCTACTACTCTCAACTACCTTACCGGTCTGTTAATTGATCCGCATGAGCGTATTGCAGGACTTATGGTTTTTAAGGACAAGGCACCTATGCTTTTCACTCCAGCTCTTGAAGTAGAAAAGGCAAAGAAAGAAACAACAGGATTTGATGTCTTTGGTTATCAGGACTCAGAAAACCCATGGCAAGTGATAAAGGCAAACGTTGCAGACCTTACTGTGAATAAACTAGCTGTAGAATTTGCAGATATTCCTTTATCAAAAACAGAGGGACTAAAGTCAGCTTTCACTGGTGTTGAATTCATTAATCTCACTCCTTTAATCGAGCGTATGCGTTTGATTAAGTCAGACGATGAAATTCAAAAAATGATCATTTCTGGAGATTATGCAGATAAAGCCTTTGAAATTGGATTCCAGTACGCATCTACTGAAAAAACAGAAACTGATGTTGTTGCCAAAATTGAATACGAACTTAAACGTATGGGTGTCCCTCAAATGTCATTCGATACCATTGTCTTAACTGGTGATCGTGCTTCAGATCCTCATGGTGAACCTGAAGAAATAAACATTCAAGACAAGAAACTTCTTCTCTTTGACCTTGGTGTCATGAAAAATGGATATGCCTCAGATGCCACTCGTACCATTTCAATTGGACAACCTTCTGATTTTGATGCTGACATTCACAAGATTGTTCTTGAAGCTCAAATGACTGCTCAAGAATTTGTCAAACCCGGAGTGACTGCTAATGAAATTGACAAAATCGCTCGTGATGTCATCACTAAAGCTGGATATGGTGAATATTTCGTCCATCGTACAGGGCACGGCATTGGAATGGACGTCCATGAATTCCCTTCATTAGGCGGTTCTGAAGACATGACCATTGAAAAAGGAATGTGCTTCTCTATTGAGCCTGGTATTTATATCCCTGGTAAAGTCGGTGTGCGTATCGAAGACTGTGTCTATGTCACAGATACAAAAGCAGAAAGTTTTACCAAAACAAACAAAGACTTAATGATATTCTAAAAACAAACAAAAATCTAGCTGAGCTAGATTTTTTTATTTTAATAATCGGCTGGCAATCCTTTTCCGTTCCCAAACCAATAACCTGTCTTACAGTTAATAGAAGCGAGATATGTTCCATCTGTTCTATAGAGGTTATAGTATCCTGCTACAATGCCTGCAGGCCCTCCACCTACTCCATTTGTAGTATGAATAGCAACAGGAATCAAGATATAGTCATTTCCAGAGAAATATCCACGACTACGGGCTGTATTAAGAATTCTGTCCATGACTCCTGTGTTCCATGAGAAAGCTGGATCATTAATATTAAGATTTGCTTGTGGTTGTACACGAGCATTAGAATTATCTACTGTGGCACCTGAAGGGTTTTGAGCTCCATTATTGGCTGAAGCGTTAGTAGATGTATTATTTTTTGAACTGTTATTACTAGTAGACTGTTGAGCTTGAGCAGCTTTACTTGCTGCTGTTTCTGCATTTTTCTTAGCTTGTGCTTGTTGTGACTTCGCTTGACTGATTGCTTTATCTATCAGGCCGTTGAGAGTGGTATTGGATGTTTTGACGATATTTGGCAATGATTGAACAGATGCCTTCACCTTTGCAGAACTGTCTAATTTCCCATCAACAATGGCTGGCTTATCAAATAAATCATTCACCTGATTGGTGGCATCTACCATGGCTTTCAAGTCATTATATTTGCTTTGAGCAGCATCATAATTAGAAGAACCTTTGAGTTTGTCTAAATCTTTTTGCAAATCTCCCAGTTTTGAGAAATTAGAATTTTTCAATGACTGATCAGAAGAATCTGTAAAAAATTGATTATAGGCGTTATTAAAATCTGCCATATTGTTGCTATTTGAACTACTCATAGAAGATTGTGCTGATTTATTTGCCGATGAATTATTATTCATGTGAGCAATACCATATCCACCTATCCCTAATAATGCTACAGCTACAGCTCCAATAATAATTGGCTTCTTATTAGATTTTTCTTCATTTGAATCAGAGTCTTGAGTTTTACCTGATTCTTCTGAACGATTGGCTTGATCTTCTTTTTGTGTAGAATTTTCTTGCTTATTTTGTAATTCAGCCTGATTTGCAGACAAAACTGTGGCTCCTGCTACTGTCGCAGCTATTGGAGCTGTTGTCTCTTGAGATTTCTCTTTTTCAGTAGATACTGGGGCTTCAGCAAATACAACTGGATCCATTTCATTTGAACCATCGACTGTTTCTTTTTCTGATTCCTCTGGGCTTGCTACTTGTTCCCCATGAGTAGATTCACTTGCCACTTCTTCAACACTTGAACTTGCTTGTTCATCAGTTGCTGATTGTTCTTCTCTTGTAGAAAGCGACTCATTTTCACTTTCTTTTTGAACCTCAGATGCAGGTACTTCTGCTTGAGGTTTCGGTGTATTATTCTCTGCATTTTCTTTAGTAGATAGAGGTTCAGATATTTCTTGCGAATTTGATTCTTCTTTTACCGTTTTTGCAACAATTTCCTCAGTTGCAACTGCACCAATTGTCGGTACAGCTATTTGAGCAGCTTTTCTAAGGATATTTTCTTGTTTCTTTTCTTCAGTTTCTTCTAATTTCTGACGCTCTTCTTGGATAATTGAATCTACACCTTTAGTTTTTGCTTCTTCAATTTGATCCCTGTGCTCACGAATATACTTGTCTAATGGAGATTCTGTAACCTCTATGATAAACTCATCAGGAGTTGTCTTATCATTAATTTCCCCAACAGTCATATTTGTCGCATCTTCAAAATCCATGACTTTATCAGCATTTTGATTTTGATTAG
>WREM01000012.1 GCA_009779335.1 Streptococcaceae bacterium
GCTCGTGAAGAATCTCGATCAGGTAAGAAGAACAAAAAAGATAAAGGTCTATTGTCTGGGAAGCTTACTCCAGCACAAACCAAGAACCCAGCCAAAAATGAATTATATCTGGTCGAGGGGGATTCTGCAGGTGGTTCTGCTAAGCAAGGACGTGATCGTAAATTTCAAGCTATCTTACCTTTACGTGGGAAAGTCATCAATACAGAGAAGGCCAAGATTCAAGACATTCTAAAAAATGAAGAAATCAATACCATGATATATACCATAGGTGCAGGTGTGGGGGCTGACTTCACACTTGAAGACCGCAACTATGATAAAATCATTATCATGACCGATGCCGATACCGATGGAGCTCATATCCAAACCTTATTGCTCACATTTTTTTATCGTTATATGAAATCTTTAGTTGAAAACGGGCATATCTATATTGCTCTCCCACCGCTTTATAAAATGAGCGAAGGAAAAGGAAAAAAAGAAAAAGTCGAATATGCCTGGACAGATGGAGAGCTAGAGGAACTGCGTAGTAAATTTGGGCGTGGAGCCATTCTTCAACGTTACAAAGGACTTGGAGAGATGAATGCAGATCAGCTTTGGGAAACAACCATGGACCCTGAATCTCGAACCCTCATTCAAGTAGCCATTGATGACGCAGCAGCAGCAGAAAAACGTGTCTCAGTTCTTATGGGAGATAAAGTTGAACCTCGTCGCAAATGGATTGAAAACAATGTCAAGTTCACATTGGAAGAAGATACGGTGTTTTAAATGAAACATTATAAATAAATGGAAAATATATGCAAAATTCAGCTTTAATTATCATTGACATTCAAGCGGGCATAAAAAGAATGTTCAAAAATTCTCAACCACATTCATGGAATGAGATGTTATCCAATAATAAAAAATTAATGGAGAAGTTTGAATCAGAAGGGCAATCTGTTTATCTGTTCAGCCAAAGATATTACCAAGATTCATAAAGGAGCGTCATGCCCATTTGATACTATCAGACGGTAAAGCGAAGGAAATTGTTAAGTTTGGCCCATCAGCATTTGCCCAGTCTGATTATCCTTTGGACCAAGAACTTAAGGAAACGGGGATTACTAATCTCTATGTTACAGGCGTTTCCACCAATAATGGTGTCATCAAAACTGCAAATGATGCAAAATCTATGAAGTTTGAAACGTATATCGTTGATGATGCTTCATCTGCAGTCAGCCAATCTACTCATGATAAAGCCATTACCCAATTTGGAAAATCAATAAGTACTAATGAATTACTCAATCAGTAAGGAGAATTATGACTCAACCCTATGTTGTTTTTGATTTTGAAACCACAGGAATTGATCCCATCAAGAATGAAATTATTCAGATTGGTGCCATCAAGTATGATGAGAATGATCAAGAGATGGGGCGTGTTAATCAATTAGTTAAACCTACACATTCTTATGTGTCTTCACGCATTACAGAATTGACGGGAATTGCACCTGCTGATGTTGTCTATGCTCCTGAAATGAAAGAAGTCATAGGTAGCTTTGTTGATTTTTTAGAAGGGCATTTATTAGTTGCTCATAATGCACCTTTTGATCTTTCTTTTCTCAATCGAGCGATTCGAGATTGTGGTGTTGAAGCAAAAAACTTTGAAATCTTTGATACATTGGCTGAAAGTCGACGACTATTCAAACGTAAAAGCCATAAATTAGAATCATACAAAGCCGAGCTAGGTGTCGATGTGCGAAGCCATGATGCACTCAATGATTGTCTAGTTACTGCTAAGCTTTATCAAAAATTACTTGCAGAAGAAGAGCTTAAAAAAGCGAAAACACTCAGTGCAGACAACACTCAAGGTTCGCTCTTTGATGAAGCGGACGAGAGTATCACGGAGGAAATCAGACGTGCACTCAATCTGCCCATCACCAAAGATTTAGTGTATTATCATAAGGACAAGGATAAAAAATGGAGTAAGTATGCCCTGACAGGAATACGTCTTATGGCTCAATATTCCGTAGGTTATAGTCTTATCATTACCTTATACGACGGACAAAAAATCAATATCCATTCCGATTATCTGAAAGAAATGCAGAAGGTTGGATTTGTAAATCAAGAATTAGAAGAATAAATTTAGAAAATATAGAAAGTCTTTATGTCAAACATTCAAACTTTACCTCTTGAGGACATCATGGGAGAACGCTTTGGGCGTTATTCCAAATATATTATTCAAGAACGGGCATTGCCCGATATTCGTGATGGGTTGAAGCCTGTTCAACGTCGTATTTTATATTCAATGAACAAGGATGGCAACACCTTCGATAAATCTTACCGGAAATCTGCCAAGTCAGTCGGTAATGTCATGGGGAACTTTCATCCACATGGAGATAGCTCAATTTATGATGCCATGATTCGCCTATCGCAAGATTGGAAGATGCTGGAGCCGCTCATTGAAATGCATGGGAACAATGGGTCTATGGATGGAGACCCACCGGCTGCCATGCGTTATACGGAAGCTCGTCTTTCTGAAATTGCAGATTTTCTTTTGCAAGACATTGAAAAAGAAACCGTGCCCTTTGCATGGAATTTTGATGATACAGAAAAAGAGCCAACCGTTCTTCCCGCTAATTTTCCTAACTTGTTAGTCAATGGATCAACGGGAATTTCAGCAGGTTATGCGACAGATATTCCGTCACATAATCTAGGAGAAGTCATTGATGCTACAGTTCATATGATTGACCACCCTAATTCTACAGTGGAAAAAATCATGGAGTTCTTACCGGGACCTGATTTTCCTACGGGGGGAATTATTCAAGGGCGTGATGGAATCCGTCAGGCTTATGAGACAGGGAAAGGACGTATTGTCGTTCGTTCTCGTGTTGAGATTGAATCACTCAAAGGTGGGCGTGAGCAAATCATCATCACTGAAATTCCTTATGAAATCAATAAGGCAAGCCTTGTCAAGAAGATTGATGAAGTGCGTGTTAATGCTAAAGTAGCTGGAATTTCAGAAGTGCGTGATGAATCTGACCGTGAAGGATTGCGAATTGCCATTGAGCTAAAAAAAGAAGCAGACAGTCAACTGATCCTTAACTATCTCTACAAATATACAGACTTGCAAGTCAACTATAACTTTAATATGGTTGCCATTGATAACCTTACCCCTCAACAAGTCGGTGTCATACAGATTCTTAAGTCTTATGTTCAACACCGTCAGGAAGTCATTGTCAAACGTAGTCAATATGATTTGAATAAGGCTCAACGACGTCTTCATATCGTTGAAGGATTGATTCGTATGGTTTCAATTCTTGATGAAGTAGTGGCACTCATTCGTGCCTCTGAAAATAAATCAGATGCCAAAGAAAATCTTAAAATTTCTTATGATTTTTCTGAAGAACAAGCGGAAGCCATCGTAACTTTGCAACTTTATCGTTTGTCTAATACAGATATTGTCAGCCTTGAAAATGAGCGTGATAACCTCAATGAAACCATTATGACACTTTCAGCCATTATCAATGATGAGCGTACACTCTTTAACCTCATGAAAAAAGAGCTTCGTGAAGTCAAGAAAAAATTTGGTAAAGAACGTCAGTCAGAACTTCAAGATTCAGTAGAAAATATTGAAATCGAAGCACAAGATTTGGTCATTGAAGAAGAAACAGTGGTATCAATCACTCGTGGAGGATATGTCAAGCGTACAAGCCCACGGAGTTTCTCGTCATCAACAGTTGAAGAGATTGGAAAACGTGAAGATGATGAGCTGATTTTTTATCAAAACACTCAAACCACACAACATCTCCTATTGTTCACTAATCTTGGGAATGTCATCTATCGTCCCGTTCATGAACTCAAAGACATTCGTTGGAAGGATATTGGAGAACATCTCTCTCAAACCTTGACAAACTTTGAATCCAATGAAGACATTATTCATGTAGAACTTATTGAAGATTTTGATAAAGAAGAAGTTAATTATCTTGTGACCACTCGCATGGGTCAAATCAAGCAAGTGGCTCTATCTAACTTCAAACCTTGGCGTACTTACAAGTCAAAATCAACAGCCTATGGAAAACTCAAATCAGCAGATGATGAAATTCTAGCTATTGAGAGAATCAGCAATCCAGCAAGAGAAATCATGCTTATCTCCCAAACAGGATATGCTCTGCGTTTCAAATTAGATGAAGTTCCTCTAGTAGGTGCGAAAGCTGCAGGAGTCAAAGCAATGAATCTGAAAGGCACAGATATGCTTGAATCAGCCTTCATCATCAGTTCATCAAGTCTTTATCTCTTGACACAGCGTGGCTTTATCAAACGCTTTAAGATTGATGAAATTCCTGTAACAGCTCGTGCCAACCGAGGGTTACAAGTGTTGAAAACACTTAAGGCAAATTCCCATACAGTCTTTTCAGCAGGTCCTGTCATTGATACAGCTAAACCTGAAATAAAAGAAGATTTAGATTTGTTCAGTTTAGCAAACGAGCAAGTAGAACAAACTACTGAAGAAATTGCAAGCCAGCTATTAGAAATTACTGCTCAATCGGATAAGAAATATGATATAGAGTTAACAGATTTGTCGCTTTCAGACCGTACAAGTAATGGTCAAATGATTGCTGATGAATTGGATAGTAAAGGGATTAAATCAATAAACATCAAATAAAAAGAGCCATAATCGCTCTTTTTTAATAGTAAATTTTTTTATTTACATCCAGTAAAGAAAGTGATATAATAGTCTTTGTAAAAAAAATCACAAACATTTAGGAGAAAAAATAATGCCAGAAAAGCAACATAAAAAAGTTATCCTTGTTGGAGATGGAGCGGTTGGATCAAGTTATGCTTTCGCTCTTGTTAACCAAGGAATCGCACAAGAATTAGGTATTCTTGATATTGCAAAAGATAAAACTCAAGGAGATGCAGAAGACTTAAGTCACGCTTTGGCATTCACATCACCTAAAAAAATCTACTCTGCAGATTATAAAGATTGTTCAGATGCGGATCTTGTCGTAATCACATCAGGAGCTCCACAAAAACCGGGTGAAACTCGTTTGGATCTTGTTGAGAAGAATCTACGCATTTGTAAATCAGTTGTTACAGAAGTTGTAAATTCAGGATTCAAAGGAATTTTCCTTGTAGCTGCTAATCCAGTTGACATCTTGACTTATGCGACTTGGAAATTCTCAGGATTCCCTAAAGAACGTGTGATTGGGTCAGGAACTTCACTTGATTCAGCTCGTTTCCGTCAAGCCTTAGCAGAAAAGTTAGACATTGATGCTCGTTCAGTCCATGCCTATATCATGGGAGAACATGGGGATTCAGAATTTGCTGTCTGGTCACACGCTAACGTTGCAGGGGTCAACCTAGAAGAATTCCTCAAAGACAATCAAGGGGTCAAAGAAGAAGAATTAATCACAATCTTTGAATCTGTTCGTGATGCAGCTTATTCTATTATTGAGAAAAAAGGAGCAACATTCTATGGTATTGCCGTAGCTCTTGCTCGTATCACGAAGGCTATCCTTGACAACGAAAATGCAGTATTGCCACTTTCAACTTTCCAAGAAGGGCAATATGAGGGAATTTCAGACCTTTACATTGGTCAACCTGCTATCGTCGGAGATAAAGGAATTGTACGTCCAGTAAATATTCCATTGAATGACGCTGAACTTCAAAAAATGCAAGCTTCTGCAAAACAACTTAAAGACATTCTTGATGAAGCCTTTGCAAAAGAAGAGTTTGCTTCAGCCTCTAAGAACTAATATAAGTACTCTATTAATAAAACCCCAAGGAATTTTCTCCTTGGGGTTTTTAGTTATCATTTATATGAAATTCAGACTCTTACCATCCACTATAAACTTTGTGGGTTTGAATGGCTCCGTTTTCTTCTTGGAGAAGTTGGCTGACGGTTACAAAGGTATAGCCTTGTGATTTAAGAGTTTTGATAATTTGTGGGACGGCTTGCACAGACCAGAGATGAATATCGTGCATGATGATGATTGCACCGGGATGAGCAGCAGAAACAGCAGCTTGAACTGTCCCGCTCACATCACTTGTTCTTGCCCAATCTCGTGCATCAATAGACCAGAGAATTGCAGCATTATCAGATACATTTAGAGCAGAATTATTGATACTTCCATAGGGAGGGCGAAAGAAGTGATTGTCTTGTCCAGTGAGTTGTTTAATGAGTTTTTGTGTACCTGTAATTTCATCAAGCTGTTGCGAGGGAGATAAGGTTGTTAAATCTTTGTGATCCCATGTATGAGAAGCTATCTCATTGCCTTCTTTTGCTTCACGTTTAATAATATCAGGGTTAGCCTGTATATTCTGTCCGAGGGAGAAGAAAGTAACTTTGACATTTTCTTTTTGCAGTTCGTTGAGTAGCAAGGGAGTAGTCGCAGGATTTGGTCCATCATCAAAAGTCAAAGCGATAAGTTTTTTCTTCATTACGTAGGCCTTGTCAGCAGTTGCAGATTTTACCTTCAGACGTTGAATGGAAGCTTGATTGAGATTTTTGAGTTGAGAATCAAGAAGTTTATCTGTTAAATCTTGTGCCTTCTGAATATTATCAGGAGTAGGTTTTTTAGAAGCTTCATCAAGAGCAGAAGTGGCTTGATTGATGATGCTCAGTTGACTAGAGGCGGAGGATTTTGCCTTATTCAATAAATCTGAGAATTTATCTTGAGGGATTTTGCTTACATCTATCTTATTGATATTATCTGTAGTTATTCCCTCCTTAAGTGGCTTTTCTGTATAAGTCTGACCAGTTATAACAGGCTGAGTGAAAAGTGAATTGATTTGTGATTTGAGTGCAATCTGCTGTGATAGAAGAGTGATTTTATCATTAATAATCTTATAATCTGCTGAGATTAAATCATTTTTCTTGTGAGCAAGCTCTGACTTAAGAGTATCGATATCCTTATCAGTAATATTTTTGGGATAATACTTATCAAGATAATCACTTTCAACCTTAGATTGAAGAGAAGATAAAGTCTCCTTAGATTGTTGAATTTCATGTTTATTTGTGAAATAGACACTTGCTGAAATTCCTATGATAAGAAAGGCAAGTAGAGAGAGGATAATAATGTTAAATTTATTCTTTGTCATGTCATCTATGCCTTTCCTAGTATTATTCAATTATACATTTTTTTGGCAAGAAATTCATCTTATCTTATGCAATACTCCACAAAAAAAGAGCCTAAGCTCTTAAAGTTTCTTATTCAGCACCTTCTCCAACTTTATTAGGGAAGAGTGAAAGGATGAAGAATACAATGTTGATAACGAACATGAAGATTATCAACCACGCTGAGAATCCAGCACTACGTAAACGACGCACACCAATGGCAATACGAGGAATGATAGTGGCGATTAAGTAGATAAAAACGATGAGGATAACGATGGCACTAATCACTGGAAGACCAGTCATTGTGAAGTCTTTATCTGACATTTTAGTTGCAAGGACAGCTCCAGCCCCACCGAGTACGACGATGAGATAAGCGATAAATCCTAAGATAATATCAGCTAGAACAAATAACCAGTAGTTTTTACGTGAAGTTGTTCCACTAAAGTCAAAGTAACGTTTCCAAAAATCTAAGTATGCTTGAATCATAAGAGATTCTCCTTTTCTTTTCTGCATGAGCAGGGATTGATTTACACAAATGAGTATAAAGGACATTATAGCATATTTCCCTTAAAAAGTACACTTGAGTTGCATTTAATAATAAAAAAAGCAGTGAAAGTACTGCTTTTGATTCATTTTACCAAGCGAATAATCCGGCTGCAGCTGCAGAAAGAAGTGATACAAGAATCCCTGCAAGGAGCATTTTAGGTACACGTTTAGAAATGTATTCAACTTTATCTTTACCAACGAGTCCCTTGAAGGCACCAATAATCATACCGACAGTAGAGAAGTTAGCAAATGAAGTAAGGAAGACAGTTACAGCGACAGTAGCATGTCTGTTTGCCCAGAATCCAGAAGAATTTAAGATTTGGTCTTTGATTTGTAACATCACAACAAATTCATTTGTTACCAACTTAGTTCCCATAAGTTGTGAAATATGGAAAGCATCAGAAGGATTTGTAAATCCAAGCAACCATGCAAATGGGAACATGATGACTCCAAGAATATTTTCAAGAGTGAGCCAGTGTAGCCCTGTAAGAGCAAAGATATGGTTAACAAGTGAAGCTAATGCAACAAAGGCAATAACAGTGATCGTAATGATGAAAATCAATTTACCTGCACCGATGATAGAATCTCCAAGGAATGAGAAGAAAGGTTCACGAACTGTTTTTCCTTCTTCATTTTCTTCCATTCCACCTGCAGCAACGATGTCCTCTTCTTCTGTAATCTCAACAGGGTTCAAGATTGAAGAAATAGCGATAGCTCCAAGGATGTTCAACGGAATAGCAGTGATGACATATTCTCCGGGAACCATACCTGCATAAGCTCCAATGATAGAAGCAGTGATACAACTCATAGACATAAGTGCAAGTGTAAAGTTACGTTTTGAAGACATTTGATTGAGTTGAGGTTTTGAAATAGCAAGCACTTCAGTGTTTCCAAGGAACATCATTTCTACTGAGAAGAATGATTCAAAACGAGGTTGCCCTGTAATTTTTGAAAGTCCCCAACCAATCCATTTGATAATAAATGGAAGTACACCAATATAAGTCAAAATGTCAAAGAGTGGCACGATGAGCAAGATGGGTAATAATGCTGAGGTAACGAAGTTAGGTGCAAATCCTTTAACCCCATTGTCTAGCCAATCAGGTAAGGCAAATGCAATACCATCGTTAGCGATTTTAATCAACCAAGTGAAACCATTTGCAGCTGCCATAACGGCATCACGACCAATAGTAGAATAAATGAAGAATGCAGCCAAAGCAAGTTGTAATGCAATGACGATAACGATAGGACGCCATTTGATAGATTTTCTATCTTCTGAGAAGAGATAGGCGATACCTATAAATACAAAAATACCGATAATATTAATTGCGACTGACATTAAGTCCTCCTTAGGATAAAATATTTTTTATGATAACGCTTTCCATTATCACCTAAAAATTATTATAGCAAGAATAAATGAGAAAGACAATTATTTATTTACAAAATAAAAAGACTAATCTCCAATCGTTCGGAAATAGCCTTTATATTTTTCGAGATTTGATGACAACCTCATCAGGAGTGACACGGATGGTCTTCTCACGATTGTAAGTGACAAACCCCGGAGGTGTCCCTGTGGGTTTGTGGAGTTTCTTGACATCAAGCATATCCACCTGAACCAGATTAGAATGGCGAGCTTTAGAATAGTATGCAGCAAGCTCTCCTGCAAAAGTAATGGTCTCATCGGATGGAGAAGGGTTATTTGTCAAAAGGACATGAGAACCGGGAATATCTTTGACATGGAACCATAAATCTCCTTTTTTTGACAACTTGAAAGAAACTTGTTCATTTTGTAGGTTATTCTTCCCGACTAAAATAATCGTTCCATCTTCAGCTTGATATTTCTCAGGAGGAAGCATTTTTTGCTTTTTATCACGGTATTTGGTTTTGATATAACCCGTCTGAATCAATTCTTCACGAATGTCAGCAATCTCTGCCACATCTGCATTTTGTAAGTTATTTTCTACAGATTCAAGATAGGCAATGGCTTGCTTGGTATGCTCGATATGATCTCCTAAGACTTTAACCGCTTGCTTGAGCTTCTGATAGCGATGGAAGTAACGTTGGGCATTTTGAGAAGGGCTTAAAGCCAAGTTAAGAGCGATTTCGATAGGTTCATTAGTATAGTAGTTGTCCAAAGTCACGCTAGGTTGATTGTTTGGCACCTCATGTAAGAAGGTCGTCAGCAATTCCCCTTTTTGACGGAAAATTTCGGCGTTTTCAGTGGCAGACAACTCTTTCTCCTGCTTTTTGAGTTTGTCTTTATTCTTTTTTAGCTCATTTTGAACCTTGCGAATAACCTCAGAAGCCACTTGTTTGACTCTGTCTCGCTCAGCTTTATCTTGATAATAGACATCAAGCATGTGTGACAGATTATCATAGGAGGTAAATTCATCGGATAATTGGATAGAAGAGAATCTATCATTAGGATAGATAGAAGGAACAATGGTTTTCAGTCTGGTCCTGAAGTCATCCAAAGAAAGATTTGATAAGGCCTGTGCAGTATCTTTACCCATTCCTTGAAAAACTTCTTGTAGCTTAGCCTCAGTATTGAGTGAGTCAAAGATTTTCTCATCAGAAGCGGTAAATGGATTAAGCAGATCAGATTCAGGTGGGGTGATATAGGTTGAACCGGGTAAAATAGTACGGTACTGATTTTGAGAAAATCCAATGTGTTTGATGGATTCAATGATTTTATCATTAGATTTATCGAGGAGGATGATATTAGAGTGTTTTCCCATGATTTCAACAGCCAGAGCAATTTTTAAGCTGTCCCCAATCTCATCTTTTGTAGAGATATGAAAGAGGACCTGTCTGTCGTTATCGATTTGTTCAATTTCTTCAATAAATGCTCCGGATAGATATTTTCTCAATATCATGACGAAATTATTGGGATTTTGAGGATTCTGAAAGTCTGTCTCGGTCAACTGAATACGTCCAAAAGTTGGATGTGCAGAGAGGAGGAGTTTATGGGATTTCCCATTACCTCGTACAGTCAAGACTAATTCCTGTTCAAAAGGTTGATTGATTTTCTGAATGCGTCCACCAATCAACTGCTCAGATATTTCAGCTATAATATGATGTAAAAATATACCGTCAAATGACATGAGTTCTCCTCTCTTTGCTTTTTCTTATCTTATTTTAGCATAAAATCAAAAAGATTTTATATGGTATTTGTGATGGAATTTGATATAATAAGGAAAGAATAAATACGAAGAGGAGCCCTATGCAAAGAACAAGCAAAATCATTCAAGTCATTATACGTGTTGTTATGCTGGTCGTCGCAATAGGTATGATTGTGGTTGCAGGGACCATGACTGGACTTCATATGGCTAATAAAAATATTGAAAAAACCACATTAACTGGAAAGATTGTTACAGGGGATGAAGGACTTAGAGAAGTCCAATATAATTTTCAAGATAAAAAGCTACAAAATCGTCCATTAGATACATACTTCAGAAGTCTAGGTTCTGTGGGAGATTCGATTACGGTCTATGTCGAAAATAGTCATCCTGAACGTATATTTATATCTAATCATGGAGATAGTTTGTTAGAAACGGCAGGCTTCATGGTAGGATGGGGCTTACTCTTAGGTGTTATTCTGATTGGAGAAAGACAACTGATGACACGAATTAAAGTCTTGGAAGCTAAAGTTGAAGAGAGTGAAAGTGAATAAATAAGGAATATGAATAAAGAACGTAAAACAAATAGCCATGATGCTCCTAAAACAAGAGCCAGAAAAAATAAGGAAGTAAAAAAACAATCTTCAGTATTTTGGGAAGATGTAAAACTCTTTCTGAGTGATTACAGATATTTCTTTGTGATACTTTTTGTAGCTCTTGTGGCAATAGTTATTATCTTTATCATCATTTTTACGCATCAGCCCAAGAATCCTTCTGCCTTTTCTAATAATAAACAATCCTCATCTTCTCAAATTGCATCGTCCAATACCTCGTCATCACTTCCAGATACAAATAGTGATTCAATGCAGTCTTCTCAAGAATCGTCCACCAATTCAGTATCTTCTGGGACAGATTCCTCGTACAATGGACCAACATCTAGTTCTAGCGTATCCAATGCAGAGTTATTAGGCTCAACGACACCTATTCCAGGTGGTGCTTCATTAACTTTGACAACAGCCAAAGGTCAAATCATCAGATACTTTGCAACAAGTCAGGAAGCAGAACAAGTAGGGAAAGCCTTATATGATGCAGGTTTAGTTACAAATGCAGTATGGAATCCATAAATAATAAAACTACCCTTGATTGTTCAAGAATCTAGGGTTTTATCTTGCAAATGGTAAAGAGAAAGGAGAAAAACATGACTAGTATTCAATGGTTCCCGGGGCATATGTCCAAAGCCAGACGACAGGTTCAAGAAAATTTGAAGTTTGTAGATTTTGTCATTGAATTGGTCGATGCACGTCTTCCGCTTTCTAGTCGTAATCCCATGCTGGAGAAGATTGTAGGGGATAAGCCTAAGATGATTCTGCTCAATAAAGCAGATTTAGCAGATAGGGAAGCGGTCAAACAATGGGTGCATCACTTTGAAAATCAAGGTTTATTAGCCATCGCTATCAACTCTAAAGAAGGACAAACGGCCAAGAAAATTACTGCAGCAGCACAGAATCTTATGGCGGATAAAATTGCTCGAAATAAAGAACGAGGCATTCAAAACAGGGCTCTGCGTACAATGATTATTGGTATTCCAAATGCGGGGAAATCTACACTCATGAATCGCCTTGCAGGTAAAAAAATTGCTGTAACAGGTAATAAACCGGGTGTGACCAAAGGGCAACAATGGCTGCGAACCAATAAAGATTTAGAGCTTTTGGATACTCCCGGGATTCTTTGGCCCAAGTTTGAAGATCATCAAGTGGGATTGAAGCTGGCTCTGACGGGTGCTATCAAGGATCAACTGCTTCCTATGGATGATGTGACTATTTTCGGGCTATCTTATTTTATTGAGCATTATCAAGATGCGATCAGCAAACGTTTCAATTGTTCAGACGATGATTTGTCTATGGAAACACCTGAACTCATCATGGAACTAACCAAACGCCTAGGTTTTCGTGAAGACTATGACAGATTTTATAGCCTCTTTGTCAAGGAAGTGCGTGATGGAAGGCTAGGGCTTTACTGTTTAGATAGGATAGATGATGACACAAACCATTAAAGAAATCAAAGACATTCTCTCTGCACTGACAGACCTTGATGATATGAAATTCACCGAATGGGCAACAGATTCAAGAGCAGGAGTGCAGTCAGCCATCAAGCAAAGGCAGAAGCAAATACTTGCAGAGCAGGCAGAAGAAGCCCGCTTGGAAATCATGCTCGCCTTTGAAAAAGACCTCTATAAGAAAGGCATTGCACACATTGCAGGAATAGATGAGGTAGGGAGAGGTCCATTAGCAGGTCCCGTCGTAGCTGCGGCTGTCATACTTCCC
>WREM01000013.1 GCA_009779335.1 Streptococcaceae bacterium
GACATTGGCTGAGCCTGCCTCTTCTACATATTCATGTGTTTTTGAGTCAAGATAAAGGACACCATCATATCCTTTTTCATGAGCTTGTTCGATGGTTTGGATAGAGCCACCATAATTCCCACCCGCCTTGATATGTCCTGTTCCTTTTGGAGCGACACGATCGTCCTCATGAGCGATGACAAATTTTTTATTACCTTTATTTTTATTAAAATAAACACCCACAGGCATGGCGAATATCGTAAATAGAAACTCTTTGGCAGACTGGACACCCAACATTCCACCCACTCCGATGATCAAGGGACGGAGATAAAGCGTTGCTCCTGTTTCATAGGGAGGGACAAAGTCTTCATTGGCAAGTACCACTTGTTTGACTGCGTCAACGAACATCTCTGTAGGAACTTCTGGCATGGCTAAGCGACGACAGGTTTCTTGCAGGCGTTTTGCATTTTCCTCTGGACGAAAAAGCTGAATAGAACCCTCTTTCGTACGATAAGCTTTGAGCCCCTCATAGCCCTGTTGACCATAGTGCAGGCCTGTCGAAGCTTCTGAGAGAGTAAGGTGTGATTGTTCGGTCAACCCTTGTTCTTGCCATGAGCCCTCTCTAAAATAAGCCCTATAACGATAGGGCAGTTCCATGTAATCAAAGCCTAGATTTTTCCAATCAATATTTTTGCTGTTCATCGTTCTATTATACATCAAATTCTAACTTTCTTTATGGTATAATTCATAGTAATGAACTACACACGAATCAATATAAATCTCAAACATCCTTTGGCTTTCTGGTCTGCCTTTTCTGACTCTGAGGAGCGTTTTTTTTGGCAGGATAGTCAAAGAAACAAGACAGTCATCGGCTGTGAGTTTTTGTCTGAAATTACTGAAGATGCTATCAGTGATTATCCATTTGTTTTTTATAAGCAAACCTTTTATGAAGATGTGAAAGAATCTGTCTGGACTGGCATTAAATCTGGACTCACCGTGTTCAAACATTATTATATTCTGACAGAAGATGAATCTTACATTCTTTCCAATCAGCCTGAATCACTTCCTGAATTTGAAGATAAGCCGACAGTTTTTATCAACCACACTATTGTTGAAGAAAACTCTCCTTATTCAGACTGGGAAAAATTATTTAACGCCATTCAGTCTGAGATTAGGTTAGGTCATGTTGAAAAAATCGTAGCCTCCCGAGAAATAATATTCACAGCAACCCGTCCTTTCAATATTGAGTCCATTATTGAGAATCTCATTGCAAATAATCCTGATGCTTTTGTTTTTGCTTATCAATTTGGAGGTAAGACTTTCCTTGGTGCCTCTCCTGAAATTCTTATAGAAAAATCAGGAAATTCTGTTTTATCTTATGCTCTTGCAGGGACTGTCTCACGCACAGTTGAGAATGCTGAGGATTTCTTGCTCAATGATTCAAAAAATCTTGCTGAACACAGGATTGTGATTGATGCCATTCATGATAAAATGGCACAACTCTCTGATAGTATTACTGTAGGACAAACCGATTTAATGCCCCTTAAGAATGTCTATCATCTGCGTACTCTGCTATCTGTTCAATCTCAGGAGTCAATTATTACTTGGGCTAGACACTTGCATCCCACGCCTGCCTTGGGCGGATTCCCACAAACACAAGCCCTTGATTTTTTGAAAAATCATGAAAATCATGAACGGGGTTTATATGCTTCTCCCATTGGACTCATTGACCAAAATGGAGATGGTACTCTCGTTGTTGGCATTCGCTCTGCCCTACTGAATGATAATCAACTTTATGCTTATGCAGGATGTGGTATTGTCAAAGACTCGGATTGTCAATCAGAATACCAAGAGACAAAAATTAAATTAAAAACCCTATTGGAGGCACTCTAGACATGATGAATAATGAATATCTTGCTCCTTTTGTTGATGAACTTTATACCTTGGGGGTACGTGAAGTGGTCTTTAGTCCCGGTTCACGCTCAACAACACTTGCCCTTCTCTTTGAGGAATACAAACAGTTCAAAACTTACTTAAACATTGATGAACGCTCTGCAGGATTCTTTGCCCTAGGTATTGCTAAGGTACAGGAACGCCCTGTCGTCTTAGTCTGCACTTCTGGCTCTGCAGGTGCTCACTATCTTCCCGCATTAACCGAAGCCAAGCACTCACGCATTCCATTGATTGTATTGACTGCTGACCGTCCTAATCATTTGCAATTCGTTGGAGCTCCACAAACTGTCAATCAGAATCATTACTTCGGAGATTTTGTTTCTCATTACGAGGAGTTCTCACACCCTGCTGAAAAGATTTATTGGACATATCCTCGTAAAGTTGCACAACGTGCCATAATGGCTTCAACAATTCTACCTGAATCTCCTGTCCATATTAATCTGCCTATTGATGAACCTCTGATCCCTGATTTGAATCCTGAGCATTTCCAAAAAGGAAAAACCAATTTTTCTATCTCCCATGGCTCAGTAGAAACTGCTTCTCCTATTAAATTATTAGGCAAAGCTTTAATTATCGTTGGTCCTGACAGTAAACTCAAAGCTCAAAAAGAAATTCTGAACTTGGCTGAACTACTGCAAGCTCCAATTCTCGCTGATCCCTTGTCTAATTTGCGTTCATTTGAAAGTCCTTATCTTATTGATTCTTATGATGCTTTCTTAGCAGATAGCAATTTGTGTCAAGAATTAAGTCCCGATACTATCATTCAAATAGGACAAATCCCTGTGTCCAAACGCCTACAAGCCTTTATCTCAGCAAATAATCAAACAGAATATATTCAAGTAGAGCCTACTTTGAATTATCGTAACCCTCAGCAAACAACTACTCAGATCATTCAATCTGATATTGCTTCATTCTGCCAGTCTGTCATTTCTAGCAATCCTGATTCTAATTATCTGGCAAAATGGCAAAAGGCACAGTCTAAAATGCGTAAACAACTCAATACCGTTTCAACTGAAACCCAAGCCTTTGAAGGAAGATACATCCAAGCCATTCAAGAAAATATGCCTGAGAATAGTCAAATTCTAGTAGCCAACTCCATGTCTATTCGTGAGGTTGATTATTTCTGGGAGGCTAAATCATCATCCGCTAAACTCTATGGCAATCGTGGTACAAATGGAATCGACGGTCAGGAATCGACCGCTCTAGGAATTTCAACAAATGAAAAGCCTACTGTCCTAATCACAGGAGATTTGTCTATGCTCCATGACATTAATGGGCTTATCATGGGCAAAACGCATAAACTCAACTTAACCATTGTTTTATTCAATAATGATGGGGGAGGGATTTTCCATCATTTAGCACAGAAAGAGCAACCTCATTTTGATTATCTCTTTTCAACACCTCATGGTACTGACTTCTCTGCTTTAGCAACACTGACTGGTTTAGATTATAGACTCATCAAAGACTATCAAGACTTTGACTCTCACTTCAAGCAGGCTCTCTCTTCCTCTGGTATTCATCTCTTAGAGGTAAAAACAGACAAAGATTTGAGCTTAGAACTTCATAAGAAATATACAACCTATGACATTTGAAGATAAACATATCACTGTAGAAAATTTTAACTTTCGTATTCGCATTCATGGCTCAGGGTTCCCGCTCCTTGCATTGCATGGATTCAGCCAATCAGCAGAAACTTGGGATAATTTAGACCTTGAAGGTATTCAAGTTTTTGCGTTGGACCTAATAGGACACGGAAAGTCTGACAAGCCTGATAAAGCAGAGCCTTATCAACTGGATACAATACTCACTCATATTCATCAAATCAGTCAGCAACTCTTTGAAAATCAGTCTTTTATTCTATTGGGTTATTCTATGGGGGGACGTCTCGCTCTGCACTATGCACTCAAATATCCTGAGCAAATCCATTCACTCATTCTTGAATCTTCTTCTCTGGGGATTTCTGATGAAGATGAACGACTGGCTCGCCGAATATCCGATGAAAAATTAGCGAAAAATATTGAAGAAAACGGTTGCGAATGGTTTGCTGATTTTTGGGGGAATATTCCTTTGTTTGATAGTCAGAAATCACTAGACCCTACTGTTCAGAATAATATCTGGCAGTCCAGAGCAGATAATACCCCTCACGCTCTAACCCATACCTTACGGGCGACGGGGCAAGGACGACTTCCTGCTCTGGCGGATCATTTACAAGATTTGAAAATATCAACCCTCTATATTTCAGGGGAGTTGGATACTAAATATACAAGTCTAGGGCAGACGTATTTTGCCAAATGTCCAAGTGTTAGCACTCACGTCGTCCATCATGCAGGTCATAATGCCCACTTGGAAAAGCCTATCCTCTATCATCAAGCGATTTGTTCATTTCTGATATAATTAAAAGAAAGAAAAGGAGACCATCATGTCAAAATATAACTGGGTTGCTCTTAACCGCAACTATGAAGATATCATCTATGAAACTTATAATGGTATTGCTAAAATCACCATCAATCGTCCTGAGGTGCGTAATGCCTTTCGCCCTAAGACTGTCGTGGAGCTGATTGATGCCTTTACTGTGGCTCGTGATGACACAACTGTGGGGGTTATTGTTCTCACAGGTGCCAATCACGGTCAAGGTGAAGATAAGGAGGCTTTCTGCTCTGGTGGAGACCAAAAAGTACGTGGAGATGGGGGGTATATCGGAGAAGATCAGATCCCTCGCCTTAATGTCCTTGATTTGCAACATCTCATTCGTATCACACCGAAACCTGTTATCGCTATGGTCAATGGTTTTGCCATTGGTGGTGGTCATGTCCTCCATATTGTTTGTGATTTGACTATTGCTTCTAGCAATGCTAAATTCGGGCAAACTGGACCTCGTGTAGGGTCATTCGATGCAGGTTATGGAGCAGGACTTCTTGCCACCATGGTCGGTCAAAAGAAAGCCCGTGAGATTTGGTTCCTCTGTCGTCAATACACCGCTCAAGAAGCTATGGATATGGGAATGGTTAATACCGTCGTCCCATTCGACAAATTAGAAGACGAAACGGTCAAGTGGGCAGAAGAAATGCTTGCTCTCTCTCCAATGGCACTCCGTATGCTTAAAGGTTCTATGAATGCAGCCACTGATGGCTTGGCTGGTCTGCAACAATTTGCAGGAGATGCCACGCTCATGTTCTACATGAGTGAGGAAGGAAAAGAAGGAAGAGATGCCTTCAAAGAAAAACGCAAACCCAACTTCGATCAATTCCCTAAGTTTCCATAAAAACAATAAACAGATACTATTTGTATCTGTTTTTTCTACAATTTGATACAATAAAATAATGAAATGGTTACAAGAACAAGCCCAATTAAACCCTGACCATCTTTTTTTAGATGATTACAGCTATAAGGAAATATATGAAAGAGTGATTCAGACTGCTTATCAGCTGAATACTAAAGTCAGTAAATACCCTCGCATTGCTCTACTCTCTGAAAATTCTATAAATATGGTTGTTGTTTTATTTGCTTTATGGGTATTGGATAAAGAAGTTCTGCTTCTCAATACTCACCTGACTGAACGAGAAATCAATGAACAACTCATAGAGCTTGATGTGGAGTTAGTCATTAAATCTGACCAACACTCTTTCTCATCTTCCGGTCAAATCTTCTGCTTTTCTGAGATTGAGAATCTCCCTATCAAAACTGTTCAATACCTTAACTGGGATCCCAAACCTGAGCAAATTCTTGCTCTCATGAACACTTCTGCTACTACGGGAAAATTCAAGTCTGTCCCCATTACTTGGAAGATGATCTGTCATCATGTAGAGGCTTCTGCTTCTGTACTCGGCGTTACTAGTGATGATAACTGGCTCATCATACTTCCTATCTTTCATGTCAGTGGACTTTCTATCATTATGCGAACCCTTTATAATGGAACACAAGCGACTATCCTCGATCATTTTGACCCTGAGCAAGTCCTCCGATTTATCAATGAAACCTCGGTCAATATGATTTCTCTTGTGCCTACCTTGCTCAAAGGCATTTACAATAAAATCACCCCTCATGCTTTACGCCTTATTCTTCTGGGCGGAGAATACATTCCACACGTTCTTATCCAGAATTGCTTAGAATTAAAACTCCCTATTTACAAGACTTATGGGATGACAGAGACCTTTTCTCAATCTGTTACTTTCAATATTTTAGATCATCCTGATAAACTCAACGCTGTGGGAAAAGCATTAGATGGCGTTCAAATCAGTATTTCAAATCCTGATTCTGATGGTATCGGAGAAATTCAGCTTGACTCTCCTATGCTCATTGACAGTTACCTTAATCAGTCTATGACTCACCCTTTTACTACTGGAGACATCGGATACATCGATGATGATAACTTCCTCTATATTCTCAATCGTCGCAAAGACATTATCATTTCAGGGGGGGAAAATATCTATCCTAAGGAAATCGAAGACCTTGTCTATACTCTGGATGGAGTCAATGATTGCGCCCTTGTGCCAAAAGCTGATGAAAAATGGGGGCAAGTCCCTGTGCTTTTCTACTCAGGGACTGCAACTGTTCAGGATATTCTCGACTTTCTCACAGCTAGAATTGCAAAATATAAATTGCCTCAATCAATCATTCCACTTGAACATCTTCCCAAAACAGCCACAGGAAAAATTCTTAGAAAGGACTTGAAAATTGAAGATTAAATCCATCATCCTTCATCATATCCAACTCCCCCTCAACTTTGAATTTAAGACCGCTCAAAGTCAATTAGATGTGCGAGACACAATCATTATCGAATGTATAGATGATAAAGGCGGACATGGGTATGGGGAATGTGTCAGCTTTACTACTCCTTTCTACACAGAAGAGACTTTGGATGACTCTTGGCAAGCCTTGGCTCATGACTATATTCCTAAGGTTTTAGCTACTCAACTGAAACATCCTTTTGACATACACCAATTAATCAACGAACTCTTACCAATGGCAATGGCTGGGCTTGAAAATTCCCTATTAGACTTGTACTATAAAAATCTGGAACAACCCATCATTGCCTCATTATTTGATGAAAAGCTCAATTCTACTATTAAGCAAGGTTCAGTCATTAGTGATGTTACACTTGATCAGACACTTCTTCAAGTCGATAAATTGATTGATAACGGTGTCAGACGCATCAAATTGAAGATTAATCCTACAAATGCCTTTGAGAAGGTCAAAACTGTTACAGAAAAATTTCCCCATATTACATTCGCTGTCGATGCAAATCGCTCCTATGAATTGAATCAAATAGACTCATTGCTCCAATTGGATAATCTAGGATTGGCTTGTATAGAAGAACCTTTCAATACCTACAATCTTGAAGATTATTCAAAGATATTGTCTCAATTTAATACACCCATTTGCTTTGATGAAAATGTACAGACCATGAACGATTTAGAAAAACTGATAAAACTCAATGGGAAGAAAGTACTTAATATTAAAATTGGTCGTCTAGGGGGGCTTTATTATGCGGAGAAAGCCATTGAACTTTGTCGTCAGCACGACATAGAATATTGGATAGGAAGTATGGTAGAATCGGGTATTTCAAAAATACTACACATCCAGCTGGCTTCTCTACCTGATACTTATATAGCAGGGGATTTATCTTCTTCTTCGCATTATTTCAAGGAAGACTTGATTAGCCCTGAAATTACTTTTGCTCATGGGCAGATGACTCTCCCTACTGGGATAGGGCTCGGAGTTGAAATCAATACAATCGCACTTGAAAAATATACAATTAAAAAGGAGATTTTCCAATGACACTCATTGAACAACTTAACATTAAAAACCTAACATTGACTGACACAGGCTTTACTGCACAAATGGAATTGAATGAATTTCATGCTCAACATCTTGGCTATTTAACAGGCGGTGCTTCGCTCGCCTTTGGCGAAACCACCGCAGGAATGGCAAGTAATATGCTACTAGATGATGAGCATACTGCACTGGGACAAAGCGTTTCTGGAAATCATCTTTCTCCAACTGGTATCGACAATGTTACCCTTGAAGGAAGAGGTACACTTCTCCACAAAGGACGGACAAGTCATGTTTGGGACATTCAGTTAGCCACAAAGGATGGACGACTCATCTCACATATTACCGTGACTAATGCTATCATACAAAAACCTTGAATGTATCAAGGTTTTTGTTTTTACTATTTATTCATCTTGAACTGCAAATATAAATCGTTGTATCTTTCTGTCCAATAGGCGTTGAGATTGGTATAAGCTTCATCATCTTTGATTTGAGAAAGAGTGGGGTAATATTGAGTATCCTCTCTGACATCTGCAGGCAAGAGTGCTTTGGCTTTATCGTTTGGTGTAGAATAGCCCACATATTCCGCATTTTGTGCTGCATTCTCAGGCTCTTGCATGAAATTAATGAAAGCATAGGCGGCTTTGAGGTTTTTGGCAGTTTTTGGTATGACAATATTGTCATACCAAATATTAGTACGCTCAGGCACGATATAATGCAGGTGACTATTTTGTGCAGTCATCTCAGAGGCTTGCCCACTATACACTGCTGCCAATGGTGTTTCGTTGTTAATCATGTAGTTCATGATTTCATCACCCAAGACAGCTTTAACATTGGGAGTCAGTTGAAGAAGTTTTTGATAGGCTTGAGTGACTTGTGTTTCATTCGTAGAATTGACCGATGAACCTGTAGTTATCAGACCCATTCCCATAACATCTCTTGAGCTATCTGTTAATAAAATAGAATTTTTATATTGACTGGACCACAAATCTGACCAATTTTTTGGTGGATTTTTTATCATTTGATCATTATAGACAATGCCAAATGTCCCCCAAAAATAAGGCAGAGAATAATTATTATTAGGGTCAAAGCTGTTATTCAATAGCTTTGCATTATCATCATTCAATCCTTTGATTTGAGTATGATCTAGCTTAATCAGTAAGTGCTCAGAAGCCATCTTCTGCACCATATATTCTGAAGGTACAACAATATCATAAGCTGTCCCCCCTTGTTTGACCTTGGCATACATAGCTTCATTAGAGTCAAAAGTAGAATAATTGACCTTATAGCCTGTCTCTTTTTCAAACTTGGTGATTAAAGCAGGATCGATATATTCCCCCCAATTAAAAATAGTGAGTGTATTTTCAGAAGTTTGAACACCCTGACTGGCAATCATTTTCCATGAGAAAAAACCTAGAAGACCAGTAACTATCAAAATACTAATAGAAAAATAAAGCAATTTTTTCATAAAGTTTCCTCATTAAGTAAGATTGGAAGATTTCCCGACTGTTTCTGTATCTCTCATGATAAAGTAATAACCCACGACAAGCAGAATGGAGAAGAGAAAGACAAGTGTCGAGAGTGCGTTGATTTCCAATGAAATTCCGGCTCTTGCTCGTGAATATATCTCTACCGATAGCGTAGTGAAGCTATTCCCCGTAACAAAGAAGGTTACTGCAAAATCATCCAAGGAGTAAGTAAATGCCATAAAGAATCCCGCAATGATTCCCGGAGTCAGATACGGTAAAGTCACCTCTTTAAGTGTTTGCCAAGGGCTGGCTCCCAAATCATAAGCAGCTTGAATGAGAGATTTATCCATTTCCTGATAACGTGGCAAGACCATAAGGACAACGATGGGAATAGAAAAGGCAATATGGCTAAGCAAGACTGAGGCAAAGCCCAACTGAAGTCCAATGAGTGTGAATAATATCAAGAAACTAGCACCAATGACTACGTCCGGAGATACCATGAGGATATTATTTAGCCCAAGAAGAGCATTCTGCTTTCTATTCTTGAGATTATCAATAAGAACTGCTCCCGTTGTTCCAATAATGGTCGCAAATATTGAAGATAGAAATGCTAAAAAGAAGGTTTCTGTCAAAATGAGTATCAATCGGCTATCTTGAAAAAACTCAGTGAAATGCGTCATTGAAAAACCTGTGAAACTACTCATGTCTTGCCCAGAATTAAAGGCATAGAGAATAAGATAAAAGATAGGGAAATAGAGTAGAATCAATACAAAAGTCAGGTAAAATCTACCAAGGCGTGTTTTATTTTGCATGGCTGGCTCCTTTTCCATTGGTTAATCGCATGATAATGAGCATGGCAATTACAAGAATAATAGCGATGGTCGAACCCATTCCCCAATTCTGAGTCGTAAGAAAATGCTCTTCTACTGCTGTCCCAAGTGTGATGACCTTATTCCCTCCAATAAGACGTGTCAACATAAACAAAGATAGGCTAGGAATAAATACCGCTTGCACACCTGCACGCACGCCTGCCAACGATAGAGGCCAAATGACATTAATAAAGGTTTGATACTTACTCGCCCCCAAATCATAAGAGGCATGAACCAAATTACTGTCCAAGTCATCAATGCTATTAAAAATAGGCATAATCATAAAGGGAAGTGCAATATAAGCTGCCACAATGATAAATGAAAAATCAGTAAACAAGAGCTGTTGTCGTCCTAACCCTATGAAAGATAAGAAATCATTTACAGAACCCTCATGTCCTAAAATCCCAATAAAAGCATAAGTCTTGAGCAATAAATTGATCCATGTAGGCATGATGATAAGCATGAGAAAAAATTGTTTGTGTTTGAGTCCAGTCAATACTAATGCTAAAGGAAAACTGATAATTAGCGTTAACCCTGTAATAATGAGAGCATAGACAATGGAATTCCATGTCATCAACAAATAAGTCCATCCTGTGAAGAATTGGATATAGTTATCAAAAGTAAAATGCCCGCTCCCATCAAAAAACGAATAATAAAGGAGCATCGCCAAAGGAATGATGACAAATAACCCTATCCAAAGAAAATAAGGAATAGCATAGATTTTACGCATCATTAGACTGACCTGCTTCTTCTTCAATGGCATTCACTAGCCCATCTGCAGGAAACTCTTCTTCTACATACTCTTCAATACGTGCATCAAAATCATCTTCTGATTCATTAAGACGCATGATATGAATGGCCTCTGGTTCAAAGTCAAGTCCAACCACTTCTCCTTCAATGGCTTTACGGGTGGAATGAATCATCCACTCATTCTTATAATCATCATAGGCAATGATTTCATAATGCACGCCACGGAAAAGTTGAGTATCTACTTTCACGTTAAACTTTCCTTCATCAGGCAGGGTAAAGGTTAAGTCTTCTGGACGAATGACGACTTCGATTGCTTCATTAGGACGCATCCCTCCATCAACCGCTTCAAACTCTTGCCCATTGAACTCTACCAAATAGTCTTTTATCATACGCCCATTAAGAATGTTTGATTCTCCAATAAAATCGGCAACAAAATGATTGATTGGCTCATCGTAAATATCTGTTGGTGTCCCTGACTGAACTATCTGACCTTCATTCATGACAAAAATCCAATCAGACATCGCCAATGCCTCTTCCTGATCATGTGTAACAAAGATAAATGTAATACCTAGATTTTGTTGTAATTCACGAAGTTCATATTGCATATCTTTGCGAAGCTTCATATCAAGAGCAGATAAGGGCTCATCCAATAAGACAACCTTAGGTTGATCGATGATGGCACGAGCAATGGCAACACGCTGTCTTTGACCCCCTGATAATTTGCCAATAGAGCGAGTTTCATAACCTTCTAATTGAACCAATTTAAGTGTTTGGCTGACTTTTTCAGCAATCTCCTTTTTATCTTTTCCTTTAATTTTTAGGGCAAATGCTACATTATCAAAAACATTCATATTGGGAAATAAAGCATATGACTGAAAGATGGTATGCACATCTCGCTTGTTCGCAGGGACATCGTTAATCCGCTTTCCGTCTAGCATTATCTCTCCAGAACTAGTCTCTAAAAAACCTGCAATCATGTTTAAGATTGTAGATTTTCCAGAACCTGACGCTCCTAGTAAAGTATAGAATTTCCCTTCTTCTATCTCTAAGTTGATATCCGTTAATACTTGTGTGCCATTATCTTCATAGATTTTAGACACATTTTTGAACTCAATAATATTTTTGACCATGTTCCCACCTGCCCTGATAAAAGCCTAGCAGAACTAGGGGTTTATCAAAGTTTCTCTCCGATGATACGTACTTCTGTCTCTAATGTGACACCTGATGCTTCTTTGACTTGTTCAATAACCTTGGCAATCAGATTTTCATAATCTTCTGCACTTCCATGATTTACATTAACCATAAATCCTGCGTGTTTAGTTGATACTTCAACTCCACCTATGCGATAGCCTTGCATCCCTGATTCTTTGATGAGACGTCCTGCAAAATAACCCTCTGGACGCTTGAACACAGAACCACACGAAGGATACTCTAGTGGTTGCATACTTTGACGTTGCTCAGTTAATTCATCCATTTTAGCTTTGATTTGCTCAACATTTCCTTTGGCTAATTGAAATTGAGCTGACACAACAATCAAATTTTTATCACTTACGGCGGACTTACGATAGCCAAATGCCATATCCTTGGCTTCTATGGCTTGAACATTTCCTGATTCATCAATAGCTGTACATGAGATAAGCACATCTTTAATCTCACCACCATAGGCTCCTGCATTCATAAAGACTGCTCCACCTACTGAACCCGGAATCCCACAGGCAAATTCAAATCCTGCAAGTTCATTAGCTAAAGCAGAATGAGTCGTTTCAATCAAACTTGCACCTGCCATTGCTTCTATTATTGCACCTGTTACTTTGATACCGTTCATTTTCTCAAGTAAGATAACTAATCCTCGAATCCCACCATCACGCACAATAAGATTACTGGCATTTCCTAGAACTGTAAGAGGGGTATCCGTCATTTTAGCCAGCTGCACAAGCTCTATGAGTTGTTCTTGATTGCTAGGAAAGGCTAGAAAATCAGCAGACCCACCTACTTTTGTAAACGTGTATTCAGATAAGGGGTGATTGATTTTTATCTCTAAATTTGGGATTTTTTCTAATTGACTTGCATTTATCATAGGCTAATTTTATCATTTTTCTTGCGTATTTTCTATAAAAAAAAGCATGAAGTATGTATTAGGTTTTCGTTTGCGAAGATGTAAATAAAAAATCTTCTCGTGAAATCGTTGGATAATTCCTTATCCTTTGTTAAAAATAGTATACCATTTTTTCAAAAAAATGCAATAATCTGA
>WREM01000014.1 GCA_009779335.1 Streptococcaceae bacterium
TACCAAGAAATGCAAAATCTGGTTTGGTCGATGCTAAGGATAAATTGTCCCAAGTCGCAAGTATAGAATTTGTTTATTTCACAGCTAAAGATGTCGTTAGACACCCTGTCGTCGCACAAATTATCAAGGCCTATGAACCTAAATCTATCAAAGAAGATGTGGAAGAAGATTGATATGTACATTCAAATCATGGATGAAACTGGACGAGTTTCAAAAGAGATAATCAAACAAACGCAAGAGCTATTAAAGCAGTCTGCACAGGCACTCAAACTTTCCGATAATAAGGAAATGTCAGTGACCTTTGTGGATAATCTACGTTCGCAAGAAATAAATTTACACTATCGTCAAAAGGATGCTCCTACAGATGTCATCAGTTTGGAATATCAAGCTGATGAAACAGAGTTCTTCTTTGATGAGGATATGGAAATTCCTGCTGAATTGGCTGATGAGCTGGCTGATTCTTTTATGGGAGAATTATTTATCTCCATTGATAAGGCAAAAGAACAAGCCGAAGAATACGGACATAGCCTAGAACGTGAATACGGTTGGTTAGCTGTGCACGGATTCTTACATATTAACGGATACGATCATTATACCCCAGAAGAAGAAAAAGAAATGTTTGACTTACAAAAGGAAATTTTAGAAACCTATGGACTCACACGATAAAGATATAAAACTCTTTGATAAAAAAGATTTCAAAAATCAAAGTAATCCTGAGAAAAAGGACAGTAAGCGTTGGAAAAACACCAATGTGATTTCGAGTTTAGAATTTGCTCTTAGTGGGATTTGGACTGCTTTCAAAAAAGAACGTAACATGAGAAAGCACGCTCTTTCTGCAATTATCGCTCTTGCTTTTGGGTTGTTTTTCAGAATCAATGAGATAGAATGGCTCTTTCTTCTCTTGTCTATCTTTTTAGTTTTTTCTGCAGAGCTTATGAATTCTGCCATTGAAAATGTAGTTGATTTGGCAGCAGATTATAATTTCCATATGCGTGCCAAGCGTGCAAAGGACATGGCGGCAGGAGCTGTGCTTATCATCTCAGGTTTCCCTGTGATTGTAGGAATGATTATTTTCATACCCAAAATATGGGTCATGTTCTTTTGATTAGCGACACAACGAAAAGGTTTTAATATCTTCTACTCCATGAGATTTGAGTAATTGAACGGCATGATAAAGCGTTGTACCTGTGGTATAGATGTCATCTATTAAGATAATTTTATGAGGCAAAGACACATTTTCCTTGATGGAGAATGTGTTTTTACTTGCCAATCGTTCCGCACGGGTAAGAGAACTTTGTTTGATTGTATCTGTTTTTTTCAATAAATCTTTATAGGTCAAATTGATGTCATCTAATAAAGCGGAAGTTTGATTAAATCCCCGCTCTTCTAAACGTTCATTTGATAAGGGAATGGGAACAAGAGTATAAGATTTATCCAAGATTTTCAAGCAAGATGAAAAGACAGATTTTAATCGATAATCTCCCAAAAATTTGTAAGATTTGAAAAAATCCTGCATGACCTCATTATATGCAAATAGAGCGTGATGATTAACGATATAATCCATCTTCTCCCACCTCAGACAATCAGCACATATTTTTTCAGAGGTTGGACGATGACATCTGGAACAATGTGCATCTCCTATTTTCTCGAATTGATCCATACAGGAGTTGCAGACGGTCTCTTGATTGGAGTTTAGAAGAAATAAATCATGGAATTTTAACTTTTGATTGATAGTTCGATGGCACAATAAACAATTCATTGAAGACCTCCTAATTTATTCATTTTCTTAATTTCAGAAATGGCAGTTAAGATAGCGGTATTCTTGCCTTGATGAAAGAAATGGACCAAACCTGTGGGACGTTCAGGACTTCGCCCCGCACGTCCTGCAATCTGTATGAGAGCAGATGAGGTGAAGTTGTGATGATGAGCATCAATGACAAACACATCAACCATTGGAAAAGTCACACCACGTTCTAGGATAGTGGTAGAAACGAGTATGGTGAGCTTCTTTTGGCGAAATTGCTGGACAATATCTAGTCGATTTTCGGTAGTGGAGGCAACAAAATCGATTTTTTCATGAGGGAACTCCTTTTTTAATTTTTCGGTAAATGCTTTACCAAATTCAATCTCAGGGGCAAAGATGAGTAAAGGAAAACTGGATTTTCTCTGTTTTTTGATTTCTTCTTTGAATTTGGTATGCCATAGAGTCTGTGGAACAACCAAAGGGTTGCCATGAAAGCGTCGGGGGAGATGCACTTTTCTAAGTTGACCTTTCTTTACTTTATTATTCAGTTCCCTTGTAGAGGTAGCGGTCAGGTAGATGAGTGTACTGTCCATCTTTCTTGCTTGTTCCACGCCATGATAAAGCATAGTATTGTCTACAAAAGGAAAGGCATCAACTTCATCAATGATGAGTAAGTCAAAATATTCTTTGAATCGCAGAAGCTGATGAGTTGTACATATCACTAAGGGAGAGCGGAAAAAAGCTTCTCCTTCACCATGGAGAAGGGGAATTGAACAATCAAAGTCTCGGGATAATCTACCATGAAGCTCAATACAGACATCTATGCGTGGACTGGCTATTCCGACAGCACCACCAGAGGACAAGGCTTTATCAATGGATTGATAAATCATCTCAGTCTTTCCTGCACCAGTTACTGCATGGACAAGAATTTGTTCCCGCTGTTCAACAGCCTTTAAGAGTTCCTTTGAAATCTGTTCTTGATAGGGAGTTAATTGCCCTTGCCATTGTATTGCAGACAGAGCAGAGAAACTTTTCTGGGGAAGATGATAAAGAGGCTGATCAGAACGCACACGTTGCATCGTGATGCAAGAAGGGCAATAATAAACGCCTATAGGTAATGAAACCTGAACTTTAATGTGAATTGTCCCACAGCGATTACATTGGATCTTAGTATGAGAAAGTTCAGTCATGGATTCAAGCCTTTTGACCTCTCTATCAATTTCGCTGATTTCATTTTTAGTGAGTAATCTACCATATAAATTTTCTTTCATACTCTTTAGTACGTAAAAAATTTGATAAAATTAAAATATGACCATTATTATCAAAAAAAATATTATTTTTGAAGAGGAAATCAAGAAATCTCGTTTCATTTGCCATCTCAAACGTGTAGAAAATGAAGAAGAGGCTAGAGCATTTATTACTTCTATCAAGAAAGAGCATCATAAGGCTAATCATAACTGCTCAGCCTATGTTTTGGGGGATAAAGCTCAGATTCAACGTATGTCAGATGATGGAGAGCCCTCTGGCACAGCAGGTGTTCCCATGTTAGAGATATTAAAGAAAAAACGAGTGGTCAATATTTGTGCGGTCGTTACTCGATATTTCGGAGGAGTCAAACTTGGAGCAGGAGGGCTTATCCGTGCCTATGCGGGTGCAGTCAATCATGCCATTGAAGAAGTAGGATTAGTTGAACTTGTGGAGCAAAGTCAACTCATATTGACTTTGGACTATGGTTTATTCGATAGTCTGAACAGGTGGCTAACTAATCAAGATTCGGTACTGGCAGACAGCCAATTTTCAGATAAAGTAAAAGCTGAATTGTACGTAGATACAGATAAAATTGCTGAATTTGCCAATCAGCTGAGAGAACAGTTTAATAATCAAATTGCTGTAGAAAAAGGACAGAAACAATTTGTAGAAGTGGAATATAAAGAAAGAGACTGATACAGTCTCTTTTTATTTCATATATTTCTGTGCTAATTCAGCATCTCCCATATATGGAACACGTTCTCCGTTAATCAGTTGGAATTTGTCTGCTCCTTTTCCTGCGATGATGATCGCATCATTAGGAGAAGCAGCGAGTGCAATAGCTTTTTCAATGGCTTTCTCTCTATCTGCTTCGATGTCAACAGGACGAGTGATATACGATGCAATTTCCTGTGCAATTGTAATCGGATTTTCACGATTGGAATCGTCCTGTGTCAGGATAACTTCTAAACGAGGATGTGCTTGGATGACATTTCCAAAATCTTTACGACGACTTTCTCCCTTATTACCCGTGGCTCCAAGAATAAGAATGACTTTTCCTTTGTGATGAGGTTCAACGACAGAAACTAGATTTTCAAGGCTGACTCCATTATGAGCGTAATCGATATAAATTTTTGTTCCAGTAGATGTGGAGAAGGTTTCCATACGGCCGGGAACGGTTGCTTGTGCTAGTCCTGCTTTTATATGTTCAATACTTGCACCTAATTGTTGAGTGGCAAGAGCAGTGGCAAGTGCATTTTCCTGATTGAATTTTCCTAATAATTGGATGGAGAAATCTTCCGTGATTGTTCCGACTGTTGAGAAATTCAGTGCATGCGAATTAACAATTTTATTTTCAGAATGGTTACCGTAGTAAGCGTGAGGGATATTCTTTGATTCCTCTTTTAATAAATTGAAATGCTCCATCTCACTATTTATAACAACAAATTTACTATTGTGCATGAGCTGACGCTTGCAGTAGAAATAATCTTCCATAGTTGGATGTTCCAAAGGACCGATATGATCAGGAGAGAAGTTAAGGAAAACTCCTACGTCAAAGGTGACACCATAGACACGTTCCATCTTATAGGCTTGACTAGAGACTTCCATAACTAGATGCGTCATTCCGTTTTTGAGAGCCTGCTCCATCATCTCAAGTAAATCAAGACTTTCAGGAGTTGTTAATTCAGACTTGAAGAAAGTTGTTCCATCAAGTGTCGTCTCAGCTGTAGATAGTAAAGCCGTCCTTCCCCCATTCATCTGATCAAGAATTGATTTTGCAAAATAAGCAGAAGTTGTTTTTCCTTTTGTACCAGTGAGAGCTAATGTTTTTAATTTTTTCTGAGGGTTACCGTAGAACGCTTGTGCGATGAGTGACATGGCTTTCTTGACATCAGAAACGATGAGAGCAGGGATGTTAACCTCATAATCTATTTCTGAGATATAAAAAGAGCTAGCAAAATTTTCTAAATATTCCTTCTTAAATGAAAGACCTTTGGCAAAAAATAAAGTCTGTTCAGTAACTTTGCGACTGTCATAAGAAAGCTCTGAGAAGGTGACATCAGAATCCCAACTATAAAAATATTGCCCATCAGCAATAATTTCTCTGAAATTTTCATCTGTTTTGAGAATTTCTAAAACTTGTGTTAAAGTAATCATAAGTTTATTATAACAAATAAAATTGGCAAACGAGATAAATTAAGGTAAAATAGAGGAATGGAACAAACAGGGCAAAATGCAGTAGAATCTGCACAAACATATAGAGAAAGCAGAGATAAACAGCAAGAAACCATGATGCGTGGAACCATGTGGTTCACACTTGCTGATATTCTTTCTCGTCTTTTGGGTGCGGTCTATATTATCCCTTGGTATGCACTCATGGGAGAACACAACAACCAAGCCAATGCTCTATTCTCCATGGGGTATAATATCTATGCCTTGTTTTTACTTATTTCTACAGCAGGGATTCCTGTTGCTATCGCCCGTGAAGTAGCTCATTATAAAGCCTTAGGAGATGAGAATTTATCCTATAAACTTGTGCGTCAAATGACGCTGTTCATGATTGTTTTAGGAGTTATATCAGCAGGAGTCATGTATTTTCTCTCTCCAACACTTGCCACTATGTCTGGTGGAGGTACAGAGCTTATTCCTGTTATGCGTTCTCTCTCTCTTTCTATATTGATATTCCCTGCCATGTCAGTCATTCGTGGTTATTTCCAAGGGTTAAATGATGTAAAGCCGATTGCTCTTAGTCAAATTTATGAGCAAGTCATTCGTGTCATTTGGATGCTTGTCATGACCTATATGATTATGAAGCTTGGGTTCCTTGGTGGGAATTGGGCTGAGGCAGTGGTTCAATCTACTACAGCAGCCTTTATCGGAATGCTAGGTTCTTGTCTAATCTTGATGTGGTATCTGATTAAGAACAAAATGCTTGGAAAAATCATCAATCCAGGTCCAACAAAAACAAAAATTCGTACAGGAAAACTTCTTAGTCAAACCATATATCAAGCTATTCCTTTTATTATCATTGGTTCAGCCATTCAAATTTTCAAAATTATTGATCAAATCAGCTTTTCTACAGTCATGCACTGGGTGACAAACTACAGTAATACAGAATTGATGGTGTTTTTCTCCTATTTCTCTGCAAATACGGACAAGCTCACCATGATTCTTATTGGGGAAGCGATGACTCTTGGAGCGGTCGCTCTACCACTTATCACTTCAAATTTTGTCAAGAAAAACTACCGAGAAACAGCCCATTTGGTGTCTTATGACTTTCAACTCTTTGTAGCTTTCATGCTTCCTGCTGTCATGGGAATGATTATCCTAGCTAAGCCGATTTATACACTCTTTTATACTGCACCAAATGGCTTACAGTTGAGCTTGTTTGTGTTTACATTGATTCAAGCCATCTTGCTTGCCCTCTATACTATGATTGCCCCCATCTTGCAAGCTCTTAAACATTCACGAATGGCGATGAAATACTTTATAAGTACACTGGTTATTAAACTGGTCCTACAAATTCCTATGGTTATGATTTTCCATTCTTATGGGCCTCTGATTGCTACAACTATCGCTTTTGGGTACGGAACTTGGATAATGATTAGAAAAATACATGAAATTACAAATTTCCGTGTTAAAGGTACCATGCGAGGAATCATCGGAATAGCAATTCTAACGATTATTATGGCAGTCTTCACACTTCTCGTCTATGCTCTGCTTGCTCTCATTCTTTCTCCATTGGGGACTTCTCGTATTCGAGCAGTCCTTGAAGTATTTGTCGCAGGAGGTGTCGGATTCTTCACTTATCTCTGGTTAGCCGTACAGACTGGCCTCTTGGAGAAATTGATGGGAGATAGAGGAGTCGCTCTAGCAAAAAAACTAAGAATAAAAATGATATAGACAAAATAAAGAGATAATCAATCTCTTTTATTTTTGTTATAATAGTTTTATGTATTATGACGATTATATGGCAGGACAAATAGTTCTGCCCAAGGCAATATTTACCCATTTTTCTAAGATTTTCCCATCGGCAGATGATTTTTTGATTTGGCTTTATTTCTTTGAGGATAAAGATGCTGTACCAAGTCAAATAGCTGGAAAAATTGGAAAAGATGTACAGGCAATCAATAAGAGCTTAGAAAATTTACAGAAATTTGGTGCCATGAAAGTTGTTTTGCTCGAAATAGAAGGAACAACAGAGACGTTTTTTGACGTAGGTCCAGCTTTTAGAAGGTTAGATGATCTGATGTCTGGAACTCCTAGTAATTCATCTGAACAGTCATCTATGGACAATGATAGTCAACTCAAAGAACTAATTGAAACCTTTGAAGCAGAGATGGGGATGATTACTCCAATGCAATCAGAAGAGTTGCGTGCCATGCTTTTTGAGGATAAATATGATATTAATCTCATTAGGCTTGCTCTTAAAGAATCTGTGCTTAATCGCAAAATATCCTTTAATTACATCAAGGCCATTTTGAGAAATTGGAAAAATGAGGGAATTACAAGTATACAGGCTGTAGAAAACAAATCGCTAGAACGCCAAAGTTCAGTGAAGAGTCAACCTAGAGAATCATTTCATGTTCCTATGGATGGGCCGTGGAATAATAAGTAAAGAGGCCATATGATAAGCAAAAAGAACTTTTTACAAGTCATGGAAATCATTGCAGAGATGTTTCCTGAGGCAAAGGGGGAACTCAACTGGGAGACCCCTTTTCAGCTTCTCATTGCTGTGATATTATCCGCACAAACCACGGATAAAGGGGTCAATAAAGCAACTCCTGCCTTATTTGCACAATATCCAGATGCACAATCTCTAGCTGTTGCAAAAGTCGAAGAGGTAGAAACGTATATCAAGACTATCGGTCTTTATCGGACCAAGGCAAAAAATATTGTCAAGACCGCTCAAATGATTGTTAAGGTTTTTGATGGAGAAATACCTCAAGATAAAAAGACATTGCAAACTTTAGCAGGAGTAGGGCGGAAGACGGCCAATGTGGTATTAGGAGAGGCTTTTGGTGTCCCCGGAATTGCAGTAGATACACACGTGGAACGTGTGTCAAAACGTTTGGATTTAGTGCTTCAAAAGGCAACAGTAACAGAAGTAGAAGAGAAACTAATGAAGGTGCTTCCTGAGAATGAATGGATTGCTGACCATCATCGCTTGATTTTTTTTGGGCGTTACCATTGTCTAGCACGAGCACCCAAATGTGAGATTTGTCCAGTTTTACAATATTGTAAGTTTGGGAAAGGTAAAATCAATGACCCAAGTTAAGCTTTCCAAAAGGTTGCAGATGATTGCCGATCTAGTACCAGAAAATAAAAAACTACTTGATGTGGGCTCTGATCATGCTCATCTACCTGTTTATCTTCTTCAAAAAGATAAAATCACTTCAGCCATCGCAGGAGAAGTAGCGATAGGACCTTATGAGACTGCTCGTGATTTTGTAAAGGAACAAGAATTCACCAAAAATATCCATGTAAGATTGGCAGACGGTCTCTCAGCATTTGAACCTTCCGATCAGGTTGAAAGCATCGTCATCGCAGGCATGGGGGGGCAGTTGATTGCCGAGATACTAGAAGCTGGAAAAGAAAAGTTGTCTTCTGTTAGTACGCTCATTCTTCAGCCCAATAATCATGAAGATACAGTACGTCAATGGTTACAAGATAATGAGTTCAAGATTGTACAAGAAAAAATTCTGTCAGAAGCTTGGAAATTTTATGAGATTCTCCTTGTCCAACAAGGGCAAATGAATCTTTCAGAAAAAGAGCTGAGATTTGGACAATATCTAATGACAGAGAACAGTTCTATTTTCCAATCCAAATGGAAAAACAAACGAGAAGTCAATGAAAATATCCTTTCACAGCTTATGAATAGTAAAGAAGATGAAAGAGAAAAAATGAACAAAATTAAACATCAGATTGCATTGATTAAGGAGATTTTGAATGAAAATTAGAGAATTTACTGCTTTATATGAAGCCTATTGTCCCAAAGATTTGGCTATGGAAGGTGATCCCGTAGGTTTACAGGTTGGGAGCTTAGATAAAGAAGTTAAGAAAGTCCTAGTTACTCTTGATATTCGTGAACAGACTGTGTCAGAGGCGATTGAGCAAGGTGTGGATATGATAGTTGCCAAACACCCTATTATTTTCCGTCCACTGGCAAATCTAACAGATGAAGACAATCAGGAAAAACTGGTCTTGGATTTAGTTCGTGCTGATATTGCTGTATATATCAGTCATACCAACATTGATATTGTATCTGATGGTCTGAATGATTGGTTTTGTGACCTGCTAGGCATTACAGAAACTAGCTATCTTGTAGAAACCAAGGAAGGATATGGAATTGGACGGATTGGGAATGTAAAGAAGCAGACTTTGAAAGATTTCACTGAAAAATTCAAGTCAGTATTTGATATGGAACGATTGCGTCTAATCACCTACGATCATTCTCTTAATCAAAAAATTTCACAAGTGGCTATATGTGGAGGATCGGGCGGGAAATTCTGGACGGATGCTCTTTCTAAGGGTGCTGATCTCTACATCACTGCCGATGTCTATTATCATGCAGGACACGATATGCTTTCCACATCACTTATCGGGCTAGATCCGGGGCATTATCTGGAACATCTCTTTGTCCCAAAGGTAGCTGAAAAATTAAAATCATTTGATACAAATGTTGAAATCATTGAAAGCAAGGCCAATACCAATCCCTTTTATGATATATAAATATTATGCACAAGTAATTACAAAATAAAAAAACAGCCTAGCTGTTTTTATTTTATTGGAAATAATCCAAGGACTAATCCCACAAGGAGAAGTTCAATCAGACTGTTAATCAGATGTAGTCCGACTAGTTTTTTGCTTGATCCGTTATAGACGGTGTTGACGAATGTAGCCACCCCAAAGAAGGCAAGCCATACGACAAATGCTGTGAAGAGAGAAGAACTCATCCATGCCTTGCTAGTTGCGAGTACACTCAGATGAGTGACTTCATTCATACCGGTAGAGAGTAGAGCTCCTGCGATGAATGTTCCCCCAAAGGTGAAAATCATATCAGCAGAAGACATTTTATTGTCTTTCATTTTTTCGCCCATACCTGACCATTCAGACCAGAGTTGTCCCCATTTGTGCATAGGGTTATAGAGTAATGTTCCTGCGATTGCGAAGGTTAACATTCCCAAAATTGTTCCTAAAATATTAAATACCATGTGATAAAATTCCTTTCAAATATTAAGCATTAATTATAACATATAGGAAGTTCAAGTAAACCATATGAAAGATATTTGTCTAATGTTTAATAGAGTATTTTTGTCTAATTAGTGATATAATATACAAGGAATAAAGAGAGCGATAAAGGGGAATTTCGCCCTGTAAGCAAGCTCAAAAATAAGGAGGATATAGCGTTAATGAAGCGTATTGCAGTATTAACCTCTGGTGGAGATGCACCGGGAATGAATGCAGCTATTCGTGCAGTCGTGCGTAAGGCAATTTCTGAAGGCATGGAAGTCTTTGGAATCAATCACGGTTATGCAGGAATGGTAGCAGGAGATATATTCCCACTTGATTCATCAAGTGTGGGAGATAAGATTGGACGTGGGGGGACTTTCCTCTACTCTGCTCGTTATCCAGAATTTGCCCAACTTGAAGGACAACTTAAAGGAATAGAGCAACTTAAGAAACATGGTATTGAAGGAGTTGTGGTTATCGGTGGAGATGGCTCTTATCATGGAGCTATGCGTCTGACTGAACATGGCTTCCCAGCGGTTGGATTGCCGGGAACGATTGACAATGATATCGCAGGAACAGATTATACTATCGGATTTGACACGGCTATTCAGACTGTTGTCGATGCGGTGGATAAAATCCGTGATACCTCAGCTTCTCATCATCGTACATTCGTTGTAGAGGTTATGGGACGTAATGCAGGAGACATTGCTCTCTGGTCTGGTATCGCCTCAGGAGCAGATGACATCTGTATTCCTGAGAAAGAATTCAAGTTTGAAAATGTAGTCAACAACATCAAAAAAGGTTACCGTCGTGGGAAAAATCACCACATTATCATAGTAGCTGAAGGTGTCATGTCGGCTGAAGAATTTGCCAAGAAGCTTAAAGAAGCTGGGGATGACTCTGATTTGCGTATATCTGTGCTTGGACATATTCAACGTGGAGGGTCACCAACTGTGCGTGACCGTGTACTTGCTTCTCGTATGGGAGCTCGTGCTGTTGAATTGCTTCGTGATGGTACAGGTGGCGTTGCTGTCGGTGTCCATAATGAAAAATTGATTGAAAACCCAATTCTTGGAGAGTTAGGTTCTAACTCACTCTTTAGCTTGAGTGAAGGTAAAATTGTGATAAATAATCCTCATAAAGCAGGATTGGAACTTTATCGCTTGAACAATGATTTGAACAATCTTAACCTCGATAATTAATTGAGTTTAATGAAAAAATAAAGGAGAAATTCTAATGAACAAACGTGTAAAAATCGTCTCAACTTTGGGACCAGCTGTCGAAGTCCGTGGTGGAAAAGTATTTGGAGAATCTGGATACTGGGGAGAATCACTTGATGTTGAAACTTCAGCAAAAACGATTGCCACTCTTATTGAAGAAGGAGCAAATGTCTTCCGCTTTAACTTCTCACATGGGGACCATGCTGAGCAAGGGGAACGTATGGCGACTGTACGCAAAGCAGAAGAAATTGCTGGACGTAAAGTAGGATTCTTGCTTGATACTAAAGGGCCTGAAATCCGTACAGAAGTATTTGAAGGTGGAGAAGATCTCTTTGAATACAAAACTGGAGATACACTCCGTGTGGCAACTAAACAAGGTTCTAAATCTACTCAAGAAGTTGTAGCCTTGAACGTAGCAGGAGCTTTGGACATCTTTGATGATGTAGAAGTAGGGAAAACTATCCTTATCGATGACGGGAAACTTGGTCTTACTGTAACAGGTAAAGATGCTTCTAAACGTGAATTTGAAGTTGAAGTTCAAAATGACGGTGTTATCGGAAAACAAAAAGGGGTAAATATCCCGGGAACTAAAATTCCTTTCCCTGCACTTGCTGAAAAAGACAACGGGGACATTCGTTTCGGTCTTGAACAAGGGCTTAACTTTATCGCTATCTCATTCGTACGTACAGCTAAAGATGTGAATGAAGTGCGTTCTATCCTTGAAGAAACAGGGAATACACACGTTCAACTTTTGGCTAAAATTGAAAATCAACAAGGGATTGAAAACCTTGATGAAATCATTGAAGTTGCTGATGGAATCATGATTGCCCGTGGAGATATGGGGATTGAAGTACCTTTTGAAATGGTACCTGTTTACCAAAAATTAATCATCTCTAAAGTCAACCAAGCAGGTAAGGTAGTTGTTACAGCAACTAATATGCTTGAGTCTATGACTTATAACCCACGTGCGACTCGTTCAGAAATCTCTGACGTTTTCAATGCTGTTATCGATGGAACTGATGCAACTATGCTTTCAGGAGAATCTGCTAACGGGAAATACCCACGTGAATCTGTACATACAATGGCAACAGTCAACAAAAATGCTCAAAGCTTATTGAAACAATACGGTCGTCTTCACCCAGAACGTTTTGAAAAGAGCTCTGTAACTGAAGTTGTAGCTTCATCTGTACAAAATGCAGTTGATTCTATGGACATCAAACTTATCGTTGCTTTGACTGAGTCAGGAAATACAGCACGTCTTATCTCTAAATATCGTCCAAATGCGGACATCTTGGCAGTAACATTTGACGAAAAAGTAGAACGTGGATTGACAATCAACTGGGGAGTTATCCCGCTATTGACTGACAAACCTGCAACGACTGATGATATGTTCGATGTTGCTGAAAAAGCAGCCCTTGCATCAGGACTTGTACA
>WREM01000015.1 GCA_009779335.1 Streptococcaceae bacterium
CCAAGACAGGACTATTTACTACTGATGGTATTGATATGAAAATTGTATCAAGTCTTGATGATACTTATAATAATTTTGAAGGTTATAAGACACTTGCAAAGGACTTAGGTATTTCAGAAGATGAGGCTATTGCTTTATGTAAGAAATATAAAGTTAGTCCAAATGATGATATTGAGATGACAAGTGTTACCTATATGCTAAATGGACAGCTCAATGGTACGAAAACCTATGTCAATAAAACAACAGAGGAAACTATATCCATAGTTAATATTAATCCTGCAGCGTTCTTTTATGGAAGTGCCTTATTCAATCCAGTGGATAGTTCTGTTGTAAATGTAGATAATAATTCTAAAACATATACACCAGAACAATTAAAATTATTAAAAGCTCAAAATAATAGTGAAGGGTACGGATTAGGAGTGGCAGGAATAGCTCAGGCACTAGAAACACAAAATGAAGTTGATAACAGTTTGAAAACAGATACATGGAGTGGAAAAGGTTATCAATATGTTTGTAGTATGCAAGAGCAGAAAAAGCAAGATGATGAGGATGCTAAGAAATTATCTGAAGAAGAAACTCAAGCACATAATCAAGTGCTTCAAAATAATCATGCTCCTACCTCAGGCGGAACAGCACCTAATGATCCACAATAGGAGTTGATGCTGAAATAAATTATAAGGAGATGGTATGCTAACAGATAAACAACAAAAGTACTATATAAAAATTGGACTTCTCTCTCAATCAAAGGGACTGACTGAAATGGAAGAAAAAGGTTTACAACGAGCAAAAAAATGGTTTGATCGTGGAGATGAGTTCCACATTGTTATCAATTCACTATGTTTAACTCTACAAAATTTAACATCTGAAAGATTGCAAGGGAAATTGACTCCTCCTGTAAATAAACTATACGAAGATTTGATTGCTGATTATGGTCAGCCACAAAAGTCAGATTTAAGAATTTTAGCAGGTCCATCTAATCCTGTATGGTTAGACGATAGCAACACTCGTTCATGATTATATTAATAGTTTCAGGAAGGAAAAACAATAAATAATGCTCACAGATAGACAACAGAAATTCTATAATACAATTAATAGCTTGTTTTCTTCAAATATTGAAATAACTAAGAGAGAGAAGGCACGGTTAACTACCGCAAAAGAAAAACTAGATTCAAATCAAAATTTCAAAGAAGTTATACATACGCTTATGGTTGATTTGCATTATGTTCGTTCTGCCGCACAAATGAAAAATGAAACATTGTCTCCTCAAGTAGAAAATTTTTATAATCAGCTGATAGAAACTTATGGGAAACCTGTTGATGAATATGCTCAAAAAGCAATGGCAATAGCAGGTGCAAAGTTTTATGCAGATGATTCAGGGAATCAACACCATGAATCTGTCATTGCTTCTCCATTTAGTATTATTAATTTTCTTGCGTGGGTTTTACTTACAATAATACTTTGTGTCAGCCTATTTGCATTCCCTTGGCTCAAGTCAGTATTAGGTCTGACAGGAATAATAATTTTCTACATTATAGGATTAAGTCTAGTCTTTATAGGATTAACAAGGAAACGTACCCCAAATAAAAGAGATGGATAAAGTAGCTCAAAGATCAAATAGACAAGGTGACTAATCCGGCTAATAACTGGAGTCAAACAGAAGGCATAGGAGATGGTGGAAATGTTCACAGATAGACAACAAAAATTTTATAATCAAATTTCTCTAATATCCCAAGATTCGACAATTTCCAAGAAAGAAAAAATACTATTTTCACAATCAAAAAGAAAAATTGATGAAGGGCATGACTTTAAGGAAACAATAAATAATTTACTTTATGTATTGAATCAAAACCAAAGTGAACATCCATTAAGTGCGGATGCAGAAAAGTTATTTACTAGTCTTAAAGATGTCTATGGAGAGGGTAGGCTTGTTGTTCAAAAAGAAATAAAGAAAGAAGACAGCATAAAAGACTGGCAAACTTCTGACCCTGATTTCATTTTTAGTACTTCTGGAGGTGCGTTTGCAAGTGGATGGGTGCGTAGGGTTCAAGGTGATGATATGCCATACTCTGGAATGGAAATTTTTATTATTTATACACTCCAATTTTTAAAGTTTTTAACCTTTATGTGTATTTTAGGCATTGGTTTATTTTGTGTACAAATAAGTGAGGTACTAAAAACCAACCTTAAAACATTTTTTATCATATATATCAGTTGCGTTGTAATATTTGTGCTTATATTAATAGTTTCGGGACAATTAAGACGGAAAGGAAAAACAAAAAAATAATGCTAACGGATAGACAACAGAAATTTTATGACCGTTTTTCTGATTTACTTCTTCTTTCTAGTTCCGCAGATTTTATAGAAAAAGAGTGGATTTCTGATGCGAAAAATGCTATTAATAGAGGAGAAAATTTCAATAAAGTAATAACAGTGATGATGCAAAAAATGACTAATGCAGATGATTCAGAATTAAGTGATTTGACTCCCAATGTAAAAAAATTATTAGATGACTTGATAGAATCTTACGGTACTCCTCCTCCATTAAAAGAAAACTGGAAAAACAATGATCCAGATTATATCTATGTTCCGGGGAGCGGTAGATATGGAGGAGGATGGAGATTAAGAGAAAATGTAGTTTCTAGAAAGCATTCAATTGAACATAAAGAACAAGGACGAGATGGTTCAGGGATTCTTATTATGAAGATTTGTTTAGGGGTTTTATTATTTTCTGCGATTTTATTCTTCTATATTCTTAAAGTATTTCCTTACATAAGTAATAAATATGGTCCGATAGGCATTATATTATCGCTTATTCTGATTATGATACTTTTGTCCTATTTCGGAAACCTAAAACGAAAGAAGAAATCATAATAAAACAAGATGTTCACCAAGACAGAAACGGAACGTCCGCACATGATTGAGGAGATTCATTTGGATATTTTCAAACATTTGAAAATCTTGGTCAAGATCTTCATAACGCAAGACATCCTCATGTATCAGTATCTTACGGAAGTGGAAAAGACTATTTAGATGCTCTTAAAGAAGGACAAGCACAGTTGGAGCAACAAAAAGAAGAATCTGATAACTCCCAAAAAATAAAAGAGGAGCAAAATGTATCTAAATCTGCAGGTATGGGTGCTTCATCTGATGGGCAGTATTATCCGGGGGGAAATTAATGAAAGCATTATATAGAGGCGAAGAAAAGGAAATTTGGATGATCAGTCAAGATAGTCATAGACCAGATTGGGTAGATTATGGATTTAAGGCTAATTTAATCAGATGGACAAGTGATAAAAAAGTAGAACTAAATGCTCAAGTACGAGGCATAATGATGAGTGCTATAGGTAAAAAATATGTCAATAACAAAGGTAAAGGTAATGGCCTTTACTTTGGGAAACTCGGGGATGTCGTCAATTTAACCGATGGCATTATTGTTTCTGGTAAAAAATTTCAAGAAGTTTACAAAATTTTATAGATATAGAGACTAAATTACTCATAATTACATGTTAAAGGAAAATTTTAATGAAAGCATTATTATAGAGGCGAAGAAAAGGAAATTTGGATTATCAGTCAAGACACTCATAGACCAGATTGGATAGAGTATGGATTTCAAGCAGATTATATCATGTGGACGAGTAATAGTAAAAAAGAAATCCGTGTAGCTTTTGGGATGTTGAGAACAAGTCAAATTGTGAAGGGGATGGTGCAAAAAAGTCATCAAGGAACAAGAAATTTCACTCTCGCAATAGGCAGTGGATATGCAGGTACATATGAAGTAAGTTTTGGTAAACTCGGAGATGTCATCAATTTGACTGATGGTATTATTGTTTCTGCTAAAAAATTTCAAGAAATTTATAAAATTATTGAAGATAGAAGTTTAATTGTTAAAGACAAGCAGGGATTGACAGATAGACAAAACAAACATTGGCAATCACTGACTTCGTTACTTGAAAATAAAACTCTAAACTTTGATGAACGCCGACCTTTATTTCTAGCTTATAATTCTATTGAATCAGGACAGAATTTTGGAGATACCATGAGAAAGTTAATCGCTGATTTAGAAAATGTGAAAATTGCTCAGAAAAATAGTATAAACCTTACAATAAATAATTTTTTATCAGACATTAAATCAGACTATGAATATTGAAATTTATAATTTAAAATATAAATCATGAAAGGAGACTAATATGCCCATAGGTCAACGTAAAATATCGACATCAGATATAACCCTATCCACAGCTCCACAAACAGTGATTGAAAGTAACAATGCCGAATTTAATGGATTGTCAGATGAACTGACAAAATTCATGCAAGAGGGTCAATTATCAGGTAAAGGATGGGAGAGTGCCAAGAAATTAGCAGGGGTCTATGAGACCATCACCCATACCTTTCAGATGGTTTCGGATCAGTTGATGCAAGCAAATGCAGAAGTGAAGAATACCAGTGGTTTAATAGGGACACAGATAGATGAAGCAGCCATTGAAGACCAAATATCAAATAATAAAGCTGCGATGACTACTCTATCTTACAGTAACACCATATGGAACAGTACCAATCCAGGAGTAGTCAATCAAGATACAAGCATGGCAACTGCTAATAATAATTATATTGCCTCATTGACTAATCAAAATAATGAACTTCAGAAAGTGATTGATGGTTTGAATGATTATGATTCAAGAACCAAATCAGTCTATGATGAGGCATTGGATAGTTTAAATAAGCTAGAGAGTCTGATGAAACAGGTTTCTGATTCATCCAAGATTTATAATGCTAAAACAGGACTATTTACTACTGATGGTATTGATATGAACATAGTAAAAGAGTTGGATAAGAAATATGAGGATACTCAGATTACTACGGATCCCACCGAACAGGCTAAAGGCTTGCTTGACCTATACGAACATATGGAAGGGTATAACCACGACCTTGCTGATAAGGTAGCAAAATTGATTGCTGCAGGGAATCCAGCTGGGGCTTTAGAAAAGTTGCTTGAACAAGAAAATTTTGTCAATGCTATGCTTTATAACAATTCTCCATTTATCACAAAGAGTTTCTTAAAAATAGTGACAGGATTAGAACTCTCAGAAGACCTTATGGCAAAAATCTCTAAGACATCTGCGAAAGGATTTGTAGAGAAAATATTTAATAGTTCTGTTTATGCAAAATTTGTAGATAAATTGCCATTATATATTCAAGAAAAGCAACTGAATAGTTTGATTAAACTTGAACAGGGAGGCTGGAATATTTTGGCTCCACTCGGACACTTTTCAGAGGTTCTAAGTAAATTTGGACTAACTAAGGGTGCTGTAGCAATTTTAGAAAAGTTAAAATCTATGGATAAATTTGCAAAATTTTTAAAAGTTGCTGGACCAATCTTATCTGCAGCTAATATCTCTACAAATGTACTTGATGAATTTTGCAATCCTGATAGCGAAGCTTATGGAGATATAGATAAAGCGATATATGGTGGAATTATAAAATATATTGTGGACACAGGACCGTTAGAAGGTGGAGAATATGGATCAATTTTAGGCGGTCCAATAGGAGGGGGAATAGGATTGAGCGTAGGTTTGATAAATAGCGTGGTTCAAATGAGTGGAATAAAAAGTGAAAAAGATATAATGAAATGGGCTTATCAACAGTATGATAAAGAGAAAGCAGATAAGCGTTCGTTAGAGGAAAAAATTCTTGACGGTCCAATGGGACATTAAAAAATGGATAAAGGAAAATCAAAATTGAAGAACATCACATTTGAACAAGCAAAAAAAGTAATTACCAAAGATTATTTGAAAGATGCTACACAAATTTCAAAAAGCAGTTCTAATAAAAGTTTTGCTAAACCATGGATATTTAGCATTTCACTTTCTATATTTTTATCTTTATATGCTTTAATGTTAAATTCAATGGATAAAACAAATAAATATTTTATAATTGTCTTATTTGTTTGGATTATTCCAGTTAATGCGATTGTAGGTTTAATCATATCCCTAATAAAAAAAATAGAATTAACTTTATTCAAAAAAAGTAGTGCTACTATGTTTGGTGTAGGTTATATTTCGATAATCATATTTTTAGGTGCGATAATAGGGTTTAGTTTCCAGTCAATAAAATCAAATAATACCTATGGATTAATTTATTATTTGGTTTTAGCTGTATTCGGTATATGGATTGTATTTTATACTTGTAGAAATGTCATCAATGACTATTATGAAGAATATGGGCTAGAAAATGAGAAGAGCAAGTTTAATCTGTTTTTCCGTAAAGCTGGTTTGGTTGTAGTTGTAGTAGGGATTATGTTGGCTTATGTTTTTAGAATGGTCCCGGGAAGCCACGGATCTACCGCACCTGAATTTTTACAAAAACTGGGAGTAATTGGTACTGCCCTACTGATCATGATTGTTTCAATCATGGTTATGTCAGGGGATATTATCAAGGGGTTACTTATTAAAAAATATTATGATAGCTTTGTAGAAGAGTATCAGCTTAAAGAGGAATGGTATAAAACTTATAAGACAAAAGAAGTTTTAGAAACCATTCAAAAAAGAAAAGAAGCCATAGAGTATGATTTGATTGATAAAGGTTATTTTGAAAAATTGAGATATTCGTTGTTTAAGGAAAAAGGAGTGGATGAAGAAGAATTTCAGGTACGCATAGATTATGATGATACTTCTACTTATAACGCCTATCAAGTAAGTATCATAAGGCCACAAGGGGAGAAATATGATTCGCAAAGTATTTATTCTCCAGAGCATTATAAAGATTCTCAGAAATCCGATTCAGATTTTGAAGAAGCAAAAACTGCCTTTATTCGAAAAATAGAGAAATTTATAGAAATGAACAAAGCAATGAAAGCCGAAGGAAAAGAGCCTTATTATGATTCAGAGCTATGGAATTAAAAGATAGAGAAATGTATCTCGCTAGTTAATGATAGCAATACCCATTCATATAAATCTGATAGTAGGAAATCTCAATTTTTCCTAAACAAAATTCAATCAAGGAGAATTTATGCCAAAAGAGACTGAAGTAGATAATCATTTAGAAGATCAGAATGAAATTCAAAATAAAAATGAGCTGCTAGATAAACTTCAAGGAGAAAAATATGGAAAGATTCGTGCATTAGAGGATTTTGATCGAGAAATGAGCTATCATTTCAGCCGATTACGAAGACTGGATGGCGAGTTATTTTATATGAACAGTGATCTAGCTCGTTTGATGCAACAGGAACACGACATTCTCAATTCTTGTATTAAAAAATTCACCCGTACTCAAGAGGATGGGCTCAACATCTCCTACTCTGAAAGACTCCAAGAAGTGGAAAACTCAATAAAATCACTAAAAGGAAAGAAATAGATTCAAATGAAGTTAGAAAAATCATTTAAGAATATGAAAGGAATAAGTATTGCAACTCTATCAGTTGCTGTGCTTATTCTTGTTGGTTTGTTTGCTTATCTAAGTAAGGGGAGCACCTCACAGAATGCTTCCTCAAAACCAACAATAGCCCTTGTTGACGAGGATGAATCCTCCTCCTTTAACAATAAAGACTATAACTTTGGGCAAAATTTTGTTCATCTGGTTTCAGGAGATTCTCAGTACAATTGGCAAGTGGTTTCACGTTCTGTTGCAGACAGAGCTTTTGCAGATAAATCTGTGGATGCAGTGATTTATATTCCTCAGAGCTTTTCTCATGACCTTTTGACTTTACAAGAGGTTAAACCCACACAGACAGATGTGTCTTATAAAATTCAAACGGATGGTTCTGCACTTTCAAAGGCGAATCTGGATAGTAAAATTGTCAATACTCTTCAAGGATTTAACACTTCTGTAGTAAAAATGTACTATGGTTCTGTGGCAGGAAATGTGGCTGATGCTCAAAATAATATGAATGCCGTAGTAGGAAATCAGGGCAATCTTGTAGGGGAGCTGTCAAATAATGTTCGTCCAAGTTTTGATGTGGTTAATTCAGGCTATGGTTCAGTGGTATCTACCTCAGATTTTCTCAAAGGGCAAAATTCAGCGTGGATTAATCAAACCAATAGTTTCACTAAAGCCACTCAAGATAATCTCAATAGCACAAGCCACTCACTTTCAGGAACTTTGCCGGGAGTCAATGGATTATTCAATGATTTAACCCTCATGGGGCAAACCAATGTGGCTAACGGGAATGTTTCAATGTTGGAACAACGCAATAATGATTTTACGACTTTCCAAAACTACCTCACACCTCTGAATAACGGATTGAATGGATTTGATGGGGATTATGCAAACTTCCAGAACTCTCTGTCAGATTATAAAAAAGCAATTTACGGGGATGGGGGAGCGAACCCTGGATTGGTTGGAGATTTGAATACTCAACTGGATCAATTGAATAATACAAGCACAGGAGCGATACCAAGTCTTCAAGATTTAGAAACAAGCCTGCTTCAAGAATATGGGAATATTACTCCAACCACCCCAATCGACCAAAGTAATTATAATAGCTATCCTAACTATACAGAAGATGATGCAGCAAATGCTTTAGCTGCTAAACTTCAACATTCATTTGAACAACATAGTCAAACTGTAGCGACGTATGAACAACGTATTACTGATGAAATCAAAAATATTGCGACTGACCCTAGTCAATATCAATCTTTATTTGATATTATTGATAGAAATACTTCTGGTGCGGCATCGTCAAATTATGGTCCAAAACTTGCACTAATTAGAGCTTATGCAGGAACAAATAATATTTCAAGCCCTAGCCTCAATGTTGTGAGTTCTATTACAACGGCTAAATCCTTTAATGTTACAATACCTGCAGGTACAAGCTATACATTCACGCCGTCAATCTCCAATCCTGCTTCAATCACTTATAACGGCCCATATACAAGCACTGGAGGTTCAACAGTAACAGTAAATGGGAATAGAGTAACTGTAGATAATACACAAAGCGGTGCTACATCTATTTCTTTTAAGGCAAATTACATAATCAATTTAGATGCTTTACCACAAGGGACAAATACAGTAAGTTTTAATGGAAATGGAGCCTCTTTAAGTAGTGATGTTTATATCAATGCTTTGTCCACTGAGAATGAAAAAGCAGCAATAGGTGGAACAGGATTTAAAGATATCACGGATTATCTAGGAGAAATTGATGCTATAGTCAATGAATTGTATTTCCTTTATGGAAGTCCAACAGAAAATTACACGACATTCCAAGACCAAATGAGTTCAACTGGGAATTTCACTTTAAATAGTCAGCAATCTATGTATGCTCGGTATGATTCCATTGATCCATCAACTATTTTAGAGCATTTGAAAGTTTATGATGCTTTGGGTAATTGGACGTGGAATCAAGACGTAGAGAGTTATTACACTACAGGACAAGATGAAATCATGAAAGTGGTCACCGCTTTAACGCCGCTTTATGATAATCAGAGTAGACTACAAAAAGATCTCACCTCCATAGATAGTGGGGATTTGTCTCCAAATCTTGCCTTTGATGCAGATATGAAAAATCTAGATCAATGGCGTACAGATACGACGAATTATATCAATGATAGTACCAATCAATGGAACAGTAATAAAGTAAATGTTAATCTAACCACGAAAGAGTGGAAAGATAAGGATGGAGACATTCACAATATCTATACTGACCAAACAGGGGGAGACTCTCTCTATCAAACCATCAGTAGTTTGATGAAATCAACCAGCGAGTCTGCGACCGCAACAGCTAAAGCAGCACAGATGATTAAAGACAACAGCAATCAATTTGAGCAAATGATTCAAACGGTACAAACCACAAAATCTGACGCTCAAAAGGTCTTAGATACGACAGATGCAAGTATAAAAAATGGACAAGCAGGCTTAAATGCAAGTCAAAATTACAATGCCAAGTTTGGTCAAGTCTTATCTAATACTCGCAATCCAGAGGCCAATCAAAATCAACTTTTTAATTTTTTTGCACAACCATTGGGATTCAAAAATCTTTCAGGAACAAGTGCAACAATCTCTAACAGCTTCGATTGGCGATGGTTGATTATGTTGGTGAGTGGAATTATATTAGGAATCTTGGGGAATACTTTGATTCATCAGCGTTCTCAAAATATGGAAGGATAAATTTTTGATAATAAATAATTAAGAAGATAATAGAGACTAAAAATCTGAACAGAAGTTCAGATTTTCTTTGTTGTTCCATACTCTCCAAACAACTCCCCTCATTTGGGTGGAGATTAAGTATTTGAGAGGATTTGAAGGGCATTAAATCAACGCTTAAGCCGGGGATGGTTCATGCATTAATTAAGAAAATAGAGATTGGGGAAAAGGAAAAAAGTGGAGGGAAAATGGAACAAAAAATCAATATCATTTATCACTTTGTGGGGAATCTAGAGCTTCACAATCACTTATAAACATTTTTCTATGTTATGGGGTATGTTATAATAGCTATATGATAAATCTAAAAATCGGTCAAAAAATTCAGCTCAATGTTGAGCGTTTGGGTATCAATGGGGAAGGGATTGCCTCTTATAAAGGACGCTTGGTCTTTGTGCCACTCGCCCTACCTAAAGAAGAAATCCTCGCAGAAATTACTGAAAATGCAAGAAATTTTTCTCGTGCCAAGGTCATCAAAATCAATAAAAAATCTAAAGAGCGTGTCAAGCCCGCTTGTCCTATCTATAAAGATTGTGGAGGTTGCCAGCTCATGCACCTGTCTTATCAGGGACAGTTGGATTTCAAGAAAGATTTACTCTTACAAGCCTTGCAGAAATACAAACCAGCAGGATTTCGTAATTATGAGCTTCGTCAGACCATAGGAATGGAGAATCCTACTCATTACCGCAATAAACTCCAATACCAAGTGCGTCGTTTGACCAATGGCTCTATCATTGCAGGACTTTACAAAGAAGGCACACATCATCTGGTCAACCTAGAAAATTGTCTTGTTACTGATGAGAAAACTCAAGAAATTGCCAATCGTTTCTGTCAATTAGCTGAGCAGTTCAATTTGCCTATTTATGATGAGCGTAAAGTAGGTGGAATTCGTACCCTCATGATTCGTCGTTCGCAGAAAACAGGTGAGGTGCAGGTTAATTTCGTCAGTTCATTGCCTGTGGTTATCCAAGGGAATTGGGTGCCCAATGTGGATGGCAATCGTAACGGTAAGAAGATTCAACCTGTGCGTGATTTTGACCGTATCATTACAGCCTTGACTGATGAGTTTACAGAGATTCAAGCAGTTGCTGTCAACTATCATCCTAAGAAATCCAGTGAGATTTATGGAGACCGTACAGAGCTAGTCTGGGGGAATGCTGCGACCATTACAGAAGGTGTGCTTAACTATGACTTTGAACTCTCGCCTCGTGCCTTTTACCAGCTCAATAGCCGGCAGGCTCAAGTCCTCTATCAAGAAGCAGTCAAAGCCATCGGACCTAAGAAGACAGACCGCATCATTGATGCTTATTGTGGTGTAGGGACTATTGGATTCGCTCTAGCAGATAGGGTCAAGTCTGTACATGGGATGGACATTACACCTGAAGCTATTTTTGATGCTAGACACAACGCCAAGCGTTTAGGATTGAAGAACTGTCATTATGAAATCGGGAAAGCCGAGACCATTATCCCTAACTGGTACAAATCAGGACACCGTGCCACGGGGTTGATTGTAGATCCTCCACGAGTGGGGTTAGATGATGAATTGCTTGAAACAATTATTCATTATCAGCCTGAGAAGATGGTTTACGTTTCTTGTAATGTGTCAACCTTGGCAAAAGATTTGATCATACTTGCTCAGTATTACAATGTAGAATATATTCAATCTGTGGATATGTTCCCTCACACAGCACGGACAGAAGCTGTTGTCAAACTCAAACTCAAATCTCCAGAAGAATTGAAGAAAGTACGGAACAGAACGAAATTTAAATCTACTGGCAAACGCTCAATCAGAAAGAAATAAAAATGAATGATCAAGAACAATTTTTAGCAGATTTTGCCCAATGGATTGACCAGCAGGTGCAAGTCTCAGAGCTTGCCATGAAGACTGCTCAACAACTGGCAGAAAAAGATGACAAAGCAAAAGAAGCCATCATTCGATATGAGAGTCGATTAGATGCTTATCAATTCATTCAAGGTAAATTTGAAAACTATAAGGCAGGAAAAAATTTCCACGACATACCAGAAGGAATGTTCGGGAAGAAGGAATATTAAGGAGAAAAAATGGAAAAAGCAAAACCATTTGATGAATATTTTAATGACCTTAATTTAGGAGAGGAAAGGCTAG
>WREM01000016.1 GCA_009779335.1 Streptococcaceae bacterium
AAAATCAAAAATATCGAGCGTAGCTCCATGAGTCAGAGCTATCTGATCAATGAAAATGATGATAAGCTAACAAAAGCACTCAATCATCTTGGAGAAACCATTCAGGCTCAGGTTTCTTCTAATACTGAAAAAAAAGAAAATCTATACGAGTTCATTGAGTTTTTCCAATTCCCTATTTTTATTTATAGTGAGAAAGGAACTATCCATCGGACGAATGCCCTATTCAAAGATACTTTCTCTGATACACACAATTTAGATATTTTCAGTCCCTATGCTGATTTTCTATCTTTCCTAGTAGATATGATGATTCATCCCACATTACAAGAAAAAAACTTCTATTTTCAACCTTTGAACGCTTATTATTATGTCCGTATCCTTCCACTAGCAGATATCGATAACCGTTTCCTCGTTTCTATGCACAACATTACGCAATACAGACAAACGCTCGATGCTCACAATGATTTCATTGCCAATGTCTCTCATGAACTAAAGACACCTCTAACTTCTATCAAAGGGTTCGCAGAAATTCTTGAAAAAGGGGACATTGCTAAGGAACAAGCTCAAGAGTTTTCTTCAATCATCAATAAGGAAAGCTCCCGCCTGATGAGCTTGGTGCAAGATACTCTCACACTCACTAAGCAAAATAACCGTATCAAGAAAAAATCAATCAACATTTCCCGTATGATCGGTGAAATCCTTCGTACACTTGACCCCCAAATCACTCAGAAAAATCTTGCTGTCACTCAACAATTAGATGACATTTCCTTGAAGACAGATAAAGTCATGATTCACAGTATTTTCAAAAATCTCATTGAAAATGCCATCAAATACACAGCTGACTCTGGAAAAGTATTTGTTCAGCTTCATAAAGAACAAGGAAAAATCATCTTCTCTGTTGCAGATAATGGACCCGGTCTGACTGAAATACAGAAATCTCGTATTTTCGAGCGTTTCTATCGTACTGATGAGGGCCGTATAGCTGACGGAGGGACTGGACTTGGCCTTGCCATCGTCGAGAAGAATGTCCGTGACCTTGGAGGAGAGATTGATTTGGTTTCTATCCTAGACAAAGGAACAACCTTTACTGTCAGATTTTAATGAACAAAAAAAGAACTTTCGTTCTTTTTTTAACGCTCCAAATAAAATTCAAATCGGTCAGAGACGTACTGGGACAAGACATACTCAAATGCCTCTCCACCTTCTAAATAGGAAACTTGAGTCAGGTTCAGAATAGCTGAGCCTGCCTTAACTTTTAGATAATCAGCAATTTCTTTGCTGATTTTTTTTGCAGAGATGATTTGCTGGCTCTTCCCGATTTTCATGTCATTGTCTTGTAAGGTTTTGAAGAAATTATTGGTAATATCTGTCTTGTCAAAACTTTCAACGATATGAAGAGGGATGCTCGCCACTTCATAGCATATTGGCAAATCATCCGCATAACGAATCCGTTCCATTCGGATGATTTTGGTGTGTGAGGGAATATTGAGCTTCTCACATTCCACATCATTAGGCAAGGTTTTAGTATAGCTGAGAACCTTTGAAGATGGAGTTTTTCCTTGCGAGATGATGATTTCTGTAAAGGAAGTGGTCCCCCGCATTTTTTCACGCACACGGTGACTAGCGACATAAGTCCCACTTCCTACACGACGTTCCAGTATCCCTTCTTCAACCAAGGATGTAATGGCTTGCCTTGCTGTCATACGACTGACTTGAAACTCTTCTGCCAAGTCTCGCTCACTAGGCAATCGCTCCCCTATTTTCCATGTTTTATCTTCAACACTCCCTTTGATGTTATCATGGATGCGTATATAATTGGGTACTTCTTTTTTCATGTGCTGCCTTTCAAATTGGTCTATATAGATTTATTATACAAAAAAAACAACCAATTAACAACTGGTTGTTTGTGGATGGATTACTCGGCGATTAATGTTTCTAATCCAACTTTCATCATATCTGTGAATGATGTTTGGCGTTCTTCAGGTGATGTTGCATTTCCTGTGAGAAGTTCATCTGAGATGGTCATGATTCCTAATGTCTGCACCTTGTGTTTAGCACCAAGGTAATAAAGAGCTGCTGCTTCCATCTCTACCGCAAGCACGCCTACTTTTCCAAGTTCTACCACATTTGGTCCGTCATAGAATAAATCTGATGAAACGATGTTCCCCACGTGTGTAGTTATTCCAAGGTCTTTGGCGATATGATATGACTTATCCAATAAATCAAAATCAGCAATTTGTGGGAAATCAAATGCTGGATAGTCATTGCGGATAATCGCTGAAGTTGTTGCAGCTCCTTGACCGATAACTAAATCACGAATTTTTACATTTTCATTGACTGACCCTGCAGTTCCTACACGAATCAATTTTTTTACGCCATATTCTGTGATTAATTCATTGGCATAGATCGAGATAGAAGGCATTCCCATTCCTGTTCCCATGACTGATACACGCTGTCCCTTATATGTTCCAGTAAAACCAAACATATTACGAACAGAGTTGAATTGTACTGCATCTTCTAGAAAATTTTCTGCAATGTATTTCGCACGAAGTGGATCTCCGGGCAATAGAATTTTATCAGCAATTTCTCCCTTTTGGGCTTCAATATGTGGTGTTGGCATAGTATATTCTCCTTTTAATTTATTTAATTTTTTTACACGTTCTTCAATATCATCACGAACTTCACGGAAAAAATTCATAATCTCATCTTCTGTACCTTCAGCACGAGCAGGGTCTTGTAAGTCCCAGTGCTGGCTTTGAATAGTGGATGGAATACGTGGACAAGTATCACGAGCATCTCCACACAATGTGATAATCAAGTCTGATGACATGAAATAATCCATATCAATCAAGTCAGAGGTATGACTAGAAATATCAATTTCTACTTCTTTCATCACCTCAACAGCTTTTGGATTCAATCCATGTTGCTCAATTCCTGCTGAGCGTATTTCATAATTCTCAGTTAAATATTTCTTTGCAAATCCTTCTGCCATTTGGCTACGGCATGAATTTCCTGTACATAGAAAATAGATTTTTTTCTTTTCCATTTAGAGTAAACTTTCTAAAAACGATTGACCGATTTGAGCTTTATTGACTCCAAAGTTATCTGCAATGGTTGCTGAAATATCAGCAAAGTGTCCGACTGGCAATACTTTAGGTTCTTTCAATGATTTAGAGTAGATGACTAATGGGATGTATTCACGGGTATGATCTGTTCCGACATAAGAAGGATCGTTCCCATGATCCGCAGTAATCATAAGCAAATCATCTTCTTTCATGAGTTCAAAGATTTCAGGCAAGCGACCATCAAAGTCTTCGATGGCTTTCCCATATCCCTCTACATCACGACGATGTCCATACTTGGCATCAAAATCCACCAAGTTGGTAAATGAGAATCCTTCAATAAACTCAGGTTTAGCCATGGCTTTGAGTAATCTATCTACACCATCCATATCATCATGGTTGTGCCCCATGTCATACTTAACCCCTGCCGTATTGAAAATATCTGAAATTTTCCCTACAGAATAAGTATCTACCCCGTTATCATTGAGATTATCCATGACTGTCTTTCCAAATGGAGAAAGGGCATAGTCATGACGACCATCTGTACGAGTGAAATCCCCTGCTGTTCCAATATAAGGACGAGCAATGATACGTCCTACCATAATCCCTGAGTCTTCAAGGGTAATTGAACGCACATATTCACAGATTTTATACAACTCTTCTCGTGGGATAACATCTTCATGAGCAGCAATTTGTAGAACAGGGTCTGCGGAAGTATAGACAATCAACTCCCCTGTTTCCATTTGACGTGGTCCAAAATCATCGATAACCGCTGTTCCAGAGTATGGTTTATTAGCTTCACGAATGATTTTACGCCCTGAGAATTTTTCAATTTTTTCCAGCAAATCTTCCGGATAACCTTCGGGATAGGTTGGAAATGGTGTTTGAATATGCAATCCCATGATTTCCCAGTGTCCTGTCATCGTGTCTTTTCCGACTGATTGCTCTTCTAGTTTTGTGACATAAGCTAGGGGTTGTTCAGCTTTTTTGACTGTTTTCAATGGGGTTTCACGAGGAATATTTCCCCAACCTAATTTTTCTAATTGCGGTACTGCAAGTCCACGAATTTCATCAATGTGTCCGATAGTATCTGACTTTGTGTCATTGACTGCTTCATGTGTCACCACATCGTGATTAAAGAATTTATCAGCATCAGGGGCTGCCCCGATACCAACAGAATCCATAACCACTAGATGAATACGATTAAATTTCTTTGGCATAATTTACCTCCCTTTGATACTTTCATTATAACAAGATAAAGTCCTTTAAGCAAAACAAAAACGTTGACTGAATCAACTTTTGTTTTTTTTATTTAATACCAAGCAGTGCTTTGATTTGTGCAATGTTCTCTTGTGGTGATAGGTTTGCTTGTTGAGCTTGTACTTGATTGGCTTGGTCTTGAATCATTTGACGCACTTGATCATTCGGTGCTGCCTTAAGGGCTGCTTCTAATTTAGCTTGTCCTTCTTTTTTAGCTGCATCTCCTTTTTCGCCTAATTGTTTGGCTTGGTCAGGCGTTAAAGCAATCCATGATTCCTTAGGGATTTTGACTGTTGAACGACTTGAAACTACCTTGTTATCTTGCCCTCCAATGTTAAAGAGGAATTTCATGAAACCATTGTTGAATTGAGTGACTTTCTTTTCAACAACAACTTCCGCAGAGCCTTTATTAGTCATTTCAAATGTACCTGTATTATTAATGGCATCCAGATCAATTTTATTTTGCTCAGGTGCAAAGTGTGTTTCTGCTTTGCCATCTGATTCATTATTACGGAATACCAAAACATAATTTCCAGTATTTGTTCCTAATTCTTGATTAATCAACATCCCAAAGTTTGATTTAGTATCACCCGCTGTATAAATTTGGTGAATCTCTGTTTGGGATACTGTTTTCATTCCCCAGTTATCCTTGATATGCAGAGTAAGCATGAGGACAGATGAGGCAAGAAGCAAGAGACTGAGTCCGCCAACAATAAGTTGTAGAGCACGACTCTTCATAAACATGAAACCAAAGAAGGTCAATACGGTGAATAGTGCAATAAATAAGATAATCATATTATTTAACTCCTTCTTCTATTTTTTTCCCTTTACGTAGGAAGAATGATAGGATAAATCCGATAATGGCTACGGCAAGTCCAATAGCAAATGAAGCATGGTATCCATCTAACATGGCATTAACCATTTTTGATAATCCTTCAATTGGATTTGATTTAATAAATTCAGATGAAGGTTGAGAATTATTGATGATGTTTTGTGTAACAGAAGCCAACAGTGCAACGACAATAGCAGAAGCAATTTGACGTGCTGTATTATTTGCAGCTGTTCCATGGGCTGACTCTTCACGAGGCAAAGCATTCATGGCTGAGGCTGTCAATGGCATAAATACCATGGCGATACCAAACATACGTAATCCATATACAACGGTAATGAAGTGATCAGGAGTAGATGAAGTAAGGAATAGGAAAGGAACAGTTCCCAAGGTCAATATGGCAAATCCAATGATACCTAAGCGACGTGCCCCTACCTTATCATAGGCTGCACCTGCAAGTGGACTAACCAACCCCATCATAAGAGCTCCCGGTAAAAGAGTTAATCCTGAATTCAATGGAGAAAGCCCATGTACATTTTGCATATATAGAGGAAGCATCATCTCAATTCCCATCATCGCCATCATCGCCAAAGACATGATGAGTGTTGTGAGTGCGAATTGTTTATTCATAAAGACTTTAACATCCAAGAATGGCTGTTCAAGCTTGAATTGACGCCATACGAAGAAGATGATAATGATGAGTCCAAGAACAATCGGTAAGATAACTGTATCAAATTTTCCCCAACCATCAGTCGCTACGTTTGTGAATCCCCAGAGGAATGCACCAAATCCGATAAGTGAGCTAACTAGAGATAAGAAATCCAGTTTGATTTCTTTATTTGGGACAATATCACGCATGAAGAAAATCATGAGTATCCAGCAAATTCCGACAACAATCAATGGCAATAAGAAAATGGTACGCCATGATGATGATAATGTAACTCCTAAAATCACATGAGTCTTATCTAAAATCCATCCTGCGTAAGTTGGCCCAATGGCAGGAGAGAGACCAATAACTAATCCCATTAATCCCATGACCGCACCCATTTGCTTAGGTGAAAACATATTAACCATAACCACTTGCATAAGAGGCATAGAAATTCCTACGGCGATGGCTTGTAAAATACGCCCAATGATGAAAATCCACCAGTTAGATGTAGGTGCTGAGAAAGCGGTAAATAGTCCCGCAAGCATCACTGCATAAGCAATGATATAAAGCCAGCGTGTAGGGAATTTAGTTGCCAAGTAAGCTGATACAGGAATCATAATTCCGTTGGCAAGCAAGAACCATGTATTGGCTTGTTGAGCGGTTGATAAGTCGATATTAAAATCTGTCATCAAGGTAGGCAAGGCCGTACCTAGAGAGGTTTGCATGAGCATCCCTCCAAATGTAGCAATCAAGATAAGTGCGACAACCGCAATACGATTGACTGGTTTGCCGTGTATATCTAATGCTTGTTTATTTTCTATTTCTTCAGTCATTATTTATTTGACTCCTCCTCTATTTGTTTTGAACCTATTTCAAAGAATAGTTGAAAATTTTCAAGAAAACTTTCAGCACGTTGTTCTCCCATTTTCTCAAGGATATGGGCAACATAATGAAGAGCTTTCTCTTTGTGTTTTTTCGCTTCAGTTCGTCCTTTGTCCGTTACTGCAACAAGAATTTTACGTCGATCATTATGCGATATTTCACGAGTGATCAATCCTTTTTCTTCCAACTTATTCAGGATAGCAGCAATACGAGCTGTAGACATGTCTGCGTATTTTGCAATTTCGTTGGGCAAAGTAGGCTGTCCTGTACATTTGTGCAAGTACATCAGCACCAAAATCTCCCCCTGCGAAAAACGTCCCATCTGCTCTGCCATTTTTGACTTATTAAAGTGCTTTGCAGCAACCATAAAGTCTTCTGCGGCTTTTCGATAATCCATTTCTCTCCTTTCTTTGAAATTAATAGTATTATTAACTAACACTATTAGATTATAATACTATTATTTATTTCTGTCAAGAGTAAAAATTCAAAACAAAAAACTGCTTTCGCAATTTTTTATATATCAATAGTTGAATATTGTGCATTGGCTTCAATAAATTCACGGCGTGGCTCTACTCGGTCTCCCATGAGCATATCAAAGACTTTATCTGCTTCTGCTGCATCTTCAACTGAAACTCGTGCCATAAGACGACGTTCAGGATCCATGGTCGTTTCCCAAAGTTGATGATCATCCATTTCTCCAAGCCCTTTATAGCGTTGGACCGTAGGTTTTGAACGCCCTTGTGACCATTTTTCAATGGCTTCAGCTAATTCTTGCTCTTGATTTTCTCCCGGTTGGATATATTCTTTAATTTCTGAACCGACTTTGACTCCATAAATAGGTGGTTGTGCAATGTATACATACCCCGCTTCAACTACTGGACGCATATAACGATAGAAGAGAGTCAAGAGTAGGGTACGGATATGAGCACCATCGACATCGGCATCTGTCATGATGACAAGTTTATGATAGCGGGCTTTCTCAAGGTCATAATCCCCACCAAATCCAGTACCCATCGCTGTAAATAGTGAGCGAATTTCTTCATTAGCTAAAATCTTATCCATAGTCGCTTTTTCAACATTAAGAATTTTACCACGAATAGGTAGAATAGCTTGAAATTCACGGTTACGTCCTGATTTAGCCGATCCTCCTGCTGAATCTCCTTCGACAATGAAGAGTTCTGTTTGTTTAGGGTCATTAGACGAGCAATCAGCCAATTTACCAGGGAGATTAGAAATTTCAAGCCCTGATTTTTTACGTGTCACTTCACGTGCACGCTTGGCTGCAATACGAGCTTTACTTGCCAATATTCCTTTTTCAACCACTTTACGTGCGACTTGTGGATTTTCAAGCATAAAGGTTTGCAAAGCATCAGAGAAAAGTTTATTAACAATACCTGTTACTTCACTGTTCCCTAGTTTGGTTTTTGTTTGCCCCTCAAATTGAGGATCTGGATGCTTGATGGAAATGACTGCTGTCAATCCTTCACGCACATCATCTCCTGTCAGATTTTCTTCATTTTCTTTGAGGAGTTTATTGGTCTTGGCATAGTTGTTAATGACACGAGTCAATGCTGTACGGAAGCCTTGCTCATGTGTCCCACCCTCATGAGTATTGATGTTATTCGCAAAGGACATCACTGCAGAGTGATAGGAGCTTGTATATTGCATGGCTACTTCTACTGCGATACCGTCCATTTCGCCTTCAGTGAAAATAGGCATATCAAAGATAACTTCCTTATTTTCATTGATATAGCTTACATACGAGCCAATCCCACCTTCATAATGGAATTCCTCATGGTTAGCTTCCATTCCCTCACGCTTATCTGTGATAGAAATACGGAGTCCACGATTAAGGAAAGCCAATTCACGCACACGGGTAACAAGCTTATTATAATCATATTCTACTGTTTCAGTAAAAATTTCAGGATCTGGGGTAAAGTGAACGGTTGTTCCACGTTTGTCTGTCTCTCCAATAATCGCTAAATCATCTCCGACTATTCCACGGCGATATTCTTGAAAATATTTTTGACCATCTTTATGAACGGTAACATCAAGTTGAACCGATAGAGCATTAACTACAGATGAACCTACACCATGTAATCCACCAGAAACCTTGTATCCGCCTCCACCAAATTTACCTCCAGCGTGAAGCACAGTAAAGACTGTCTCAACGGCAGGACGTCCTGTTTTTTCTTGAATATCTACAGGAATTCCACGCCCGTCATCAATAACAGTGATAGAATTATCGGGTTCAATAAATACTTGGATAAGATCAGCATATCCTGCCAATGCTTCGTCAATAGAATTATCTACAATTTCCCATACCAAATGATGAAGACCTTCTTTAGAGGTTGAACCAATATACATCCCGGGACGCATACGAACCGCTTCAAGACCTTCTAATACTTGGATTTGACTGGCGTCATAATCTCCTGCATGGTCTTCCATTTGATTTTTTATTTCTTCGTTGTTTTCAGTCAAAATATTACTCATTTCTATAGAATCTTATTATCCTAATTATACCACAAAATCCTTATTTTTACCCGTTTTTCGTACAAAACAAGCATCTGATTAGACGCTTGTTTTATGGGTTTTTTTAGCTTGGATAATTGCCCACGGTGTATATAACAATATCCATGCAATGATTAGCACTACTATAAGCCCTAGCAAATAAAAATTCCCGAAAATTTGATGGATAGGTTCTAATGGACTACCCGGTACTGGCGTTTCCAAAAACCAGAAATTCGTTCCCCAAGCATGATTAAGCACCATACAAAGCGGTAACATGATGGCAACAAAGACTGCTGATCTCCAGAGAGCTTTCCATTGGGGTTGATAGTCTTTAGCAATTAATCGCATTAAGACATAGGTAATCATGAGAGTGTGAATAAGGAAGCTTTGCCAGACAAAAATATTTATAGCTGCATTGGTTACCCAATCAGGTGTCAGTATGGCTGCCACAGCTCCCCATAAAGTCAGAGCATACATCAGTTCCTTGGTCGTTTTGTTCTCAATAAAGGCATCACCTAAAATGATGAAAATTCCCATTCCACATAGATGGAACGGCAAATCTCCATAATCAAATTGACCTGTTACAATGAGAAAAATATCTTTAATAATTTCAAGTGAGACAATAGTCACAGCCACGTATTTTCTAATTTTATCTCGTTTATTTATATATTTAAGATAAAGACGAATGATGAAAATTGCAATAATAGCTAGTATGTCAAGGAAAAGAAAGTGCGTGGGGGTGAACATTCCAAACCCCGGTCCTTTTGCTCTTGCATTAGCAATCCAAAATGAATTCATATTATAATAATTCCTTTAAGTTTTTAATGTTTTGATTGGCTTTTTCTGATGTAAGCTGGCTGTCAAAGAAGATGGTCTGCACGCCTGCAGAATTTCCAGCCTCAACATCAATCTCTCGATCTCCAACCATGGCTGTCTGATTGAGTTCTAGCTTATATTTATTGATTAGATATTGGATTGAATCTGGTGCAGGCTTACGTGAGAAGCCATTGTCAGAAGTTACTATCTCTGTGAAATATTGGCTGATTCCTGCTTTTTTCAAAATATCCAATACCTGATTGTTGCGATGAGAAATCATATAGTTACTCCTCCCATTATCAACAATGACCTGTAAGACTTCCTTAGCTCCATCAAAAAGCAATGGCTTTTCTAACTCCTTGGCTTCTAACTCTCGATATAAAGTAAGAAAATCAGGAATATCTCTGGCGTATTTATCAATAGCATAGTCCGTTGATATTTTTAGAGCTTGATAAGCTTGATCATGTAATATCACTCGCTCCCTAGCCTGCCAAAGTGCTGCAGCGAAGGCATGGCTGGAAGATTCATAGTTATCCAGTAAGGTCCCGCCCAAATCCCAAATATAATTTTTGTACATCATTATTTTTTATCTGTGTCTTTTTTCTTTTGCCTTTGTTTAGCTCTTTGGATACGTTTCTTAGCGAGTTTGTTCTTCATGTCTTGGTCTGTTGTAGCAAAATCAGGGAGTTGATTATATTTCATGGATAAAACTAGGCCAATGGCGATAATATCTGCTATAAGTGCTGACCCCCCTTGAGAAACAAGGGGCAAAGGAATACCTGTCAATGGGACAACACCAGCTGCTGCTCCAATATTTTCAAAAATATGGAAAAGGAACATCATGATTACGCCCGTTGAAATATAAATATAAAAGGCATTGTTAGATTTATAAGTTGCTCGAATCATACGATAAATCAAAAAGAAATACAAGATAACTAATAAAACTGAACCAACGAATCCAAAATCTTCTGCAATAACTGTAAATATCATATCTGATTCACGCACAGGTACAGGCACACTCACAACATTCAAGCCTTTCCCATATAGCCCACCTGAACCAATAGAAATTAGCGACAAGGCTTGCTGACGAGAAAACCCCTGCATATAATCAAAGGGATGAAGCCAAGCGATGAACCGATTGATTTGATAATGACCAAAGGCACCACCAAGAAGCTTTTGTCCCCATGTTTGTGTAGTCAGATAGGTGATTCCTGCAAATAACCCTGCTCCCAATCCAAAAATCGGAAGCAAGAGTTTCCAAGAAATACCTGAAACAAAAAGCATCCCCAAGAATATAACACCAAACACCACAAATGTCCCGAAATCTTTTTGCAAAGCACTTAAGAATGCAATAGGAATCGTAACTAAAATCATTAATCCTAGGAGTTTCAAATCCTCTATTAAATTACGTTCTTTTTGCAATTTTTGAAAACGGACAATCAACCATGAAAGCATTAAAATATAGGCAACTTTCATAAACTCAGAAGGTTGAAAAAGGTTGGTATCTCCGATAGCAATCCAGTTTTTTGCTCCTGTGGATGCGTACATACTGGGACTGTAAAATTGAAGAGGTAAAGCAAGAAGTAAAAGCCCTATACCATAAAAAAGAGGAGTCGCCTGCCATAATACTTTAGAGTTTAGGTGCATGACAATAAAAGCAAGAATAATCCCTATCACTGCCCATGTTGCCTGCTGTGCCATCATTTGCTTCACTTGAGTGGGGTAGTCATGACTGAGTGCCACGTAAAGTGCATAAAAACCAATGATTATAATACTAATCGCTGGTAAAATTAAAGGATAATCAATCCGACTATCAAAAGTAAATCTATCTTTTTCTTGTTTATTATTCAATTTTTTATACCATATCACATAGAAGTTTGATTAAAAATCTAGAAATTTTCAACCTATTTATTGTCTTATTATACCTTTTATTGTCAAAAGTAACAATAAAAAAACAGCCTTACTGTTTTTAGAATAGATGCCCTAGCCAATCGCCTCCAAAAATCAAAGCATAAGAATAAAGGAAAATCGGAAGAGGCTTACACAGAAGCATTGTCCATGTGAAGAATTTCCACGACATCTTTGTCTGACTAGCGATTAATACCAAAGCATCGTCTGGAGCAATAGGGGATAAAATCAGTAAGAGAAAGATAATATTAAATCTTTTTTGTCCTTTATCTAGCCACTTCATGTATTTATTGTATGTTTTCTCCTTAACAAAGGTTTGTACCAA
>WREM01000017.1 GCA_009779335.1 Streptococcaceae bacterium
AATTCGTCTTGTAGCGTGCGAAACAAATGAATCAGAACTTGTAATTAAACCTATATGTGCCTCTGGGATTAATTTTTTGAGCTCAGAAATGAAATATTTACTGGACTCGTAATAAAGAGGTTGTCCAGCCATCTGACCATATTCATAGCCAAAAGCTGTCACATCAACATCATGATAGGCTAGTTCTTGAGCAATAACCACATCTCCAATACTCAAGCTCTTATCCAATCCTCCTGCAGAACCTGTATTGATGATGGCATCAATTTCAAATGCTTCTACTAAGAGTGTTACTGCAAGAGCAGACATGACTTTCCCGATTCCTGATTGCACCAAGACCACCTCATGACGTCCAATAGTCCCCGTATGAAAGACAAAACCTTGACGTGTATGCTTGTTTGCACCTTCTAATGTTTCAATCAAGAGACGAAGTTCTTCGTCCATGGCTGTGATTATTCCTATCTTCATGATTCTTTCCTTTTCTATATTATGACCTTCTTATCGGTGTTCCGAAGTAATACCAAAAGAAGAGAACCAAGAGAAAGACGACAATGGTTATGATGGCAAATAACAAGCGATTGACAACTTTATCTCTTTCTTTGATTTTGGCATTTTCTATTCGACGACTTTTATAGACTGTTTTTTTTGATCTTTCTTTTTCTTTCTTGGCATATTTTTCAGATAGTTCTTGGTCATTTTCCATCTCATCTTGGATTCTTTTTTCCAAGTTTTCTCTGTCTTCACGAGCATGTTGCACCATATCATCTGTTAGGATTGGTCTAGCCATTGTTTTTCTCCTTATCTAATCCCTGCATTTCCCAATACCAGACTGCCATAATGGTTTTGGCATCTGCAATTTGCCCTTTGGCAATCATTGCTTTGGCTTGTTCAAGTGTGACTTGAATTTCTTCTAAGAATTCATCTGTATCTTTCGGTCTAGGATTCTCGACTTTGATTAATTCTTCCGTATAATAGAGGAAAGTCTTTTCACTTGTAAATCCCGGACTTACATAAAAAGGAACAATTTCTCTCAAATCATTCGTTGTATATCCTGTTTCCTCTTCTAATTCACGAAGAGCGGCTGCAGCCGTATCAGATATTTCTCCGACTTCCAATTTCCCTGCAGGAATTTCATAGATAAATTGTTCTAAGGCTTTACGATACTGCCCTACAAGTAACATCTTGTCGTCCAAAATAGGAGCAACTGCTACACCTCCATTATGTAAAGCAATCTCACGACTTCCTCTATTGCCGTCAGGGAGACTGACCTCGTCTTTAACTACCTTGATAATATAACCATCATATATTTCCTGACGAGATAAGGTCTTTTCTTCAAATTTTTTAGGATTGAATGTCATATTTTCTCTCTCATGTCAAATAAAGCAAGAGCCTGTAAAGGCTCTGTCCTTATTTTTATTCTCCACGGTAATGTGGAAGTTTACTTGCCTGTCCTAATTTATCTACTTGACGGGCACGTCCGATAGAAATGGTTTCATCTGGCACATCTTTTGTAATTGTAGAACCTGCTGCTGTAAGTGCATTTTTACCTACAACAATCGGGGCAATCAGTGTTGATGAGCTTCCAATGAAAGCAAAATCATCAATTTCTGTACGGTATTTATTTTGACCATCATAATTAACCGTAATTGTTCCCGCACCAAAGTTGACTTTTTCACCAACTGTTGCATTTCCAATATAGGTTAAATGACCTGCCTTTGTTCCTTTACCAAGTGTTGAATCTTTGACTTCGACAAAGTTTCCAACATGTACTTTCTCATGCAAGACTGTCCCCGGACGAAGATGAGCATAAGGCCCAACTGTTGAACCATTGTTCACCTTACTTGATTCAATGGTAGAGTTGTCAATCACAACATTTGAGCGAAGCTCTGAGTTTATAATCCGACTTCCATTGGTGATGGTTACATTTTTACGAATGAAAGATTTCCCTTTAATCGTAACATTCCCCTCAATTAATGTCCCAGCTTGAATTTCTATATCTGCATCAATAAAGGTACTTTCAGGGTCAATCAATGTCACTCCGTTAATCATGTGTTGCTTGTTAATACGAGCACGCATGGTTTTTTCTGCTTGTGCCAGAGCCACACGGTCATTCACGCCTAGACTTTCATCAAAGTCTTCTAAAGTATAAGCTGAAATTGTTTGATTAGTCTTTTTGAAAATTTCAATGACATCTGTCAAATAATATTCCCCTTGAGCATTGTCTGTTGTAATATTAGCTAAAGCTTGAAACATGGCTTTATTATCAAAGATATATGTTCCTGTGTTAATTTCTTTGATGGTTTGTTCAGCCTCTGAAGCATCTTTTTGCTCTACAATTTTTTCTACTGAACCATCTGCACCACGCACAATACGTCCATACCCTGTTGGATTAGGAGCAATAGCAGTTAAAATTGTTGCTGTTGCCTGAGTTTGAAAATGATAATCAAAGAGAGCTTCTAGTGTTTGACCAGAAATCAAAGGCGTATCCCCTGCAATTACTAGTGTTGCCCCTTCTTCATTAGCCAATAACTCACTTGCCATACGCACAGCATGTCCAGTACCTAATTGCTCGATTTGCTTAACGTAATTCGTTCCTTGAGGTAAAGTATCAAGAACCATCTCAGCCTCATGACCCACGATAACTACTTCTTTTTCTGCCTTTACCACAGACACATGGCTCAAGACATGATCTAGCATTGATTTCCCTGAAACTTGATGTAAAACCTTTGGTAACGGGGATTTCATACGTGTCCCTTTACCTGCTGCTAAAATAATGGCAAATTTATTCATCTATCTTCTCCAGTTTCTTGTGTATTTCTAACCTAATTATATCATATTTGTCAGTCTTGAAAAGAAAAAATAAGTCTTTTCAGGAGATATTATGTTAGAATAAATCTATCAAATTCATTAAATAAGTGAGGGAAAATCATGAAAACAATCGGATTCATAGGTCTTGGAAAAATGGCAACTGCTATCATTTCAAGCCTTAATCAAACAGAAAACAGAATCATCGTCTCAGGACGTGATGCTGAAAAGACACGTATTCAGGCAGAAAAATTAGGCATTCATGCCATTCACTCTCACCAAGAACTAGTCAAGACCTCTGACATCATTATCCTCGCTGTCAAACCTCAAATGATCTCTACAATCCTCTCTCAAATCACTGACTCACTAACTGCAGACAAAGTCCTTGTTTCTATCGCTGCTGGTCTGACCTTGGAAGATCTCTCTGATTTAATCAAAGACAGGGAGCAACCCCTCATCCGTGTCATGCCAAATATTAATGCACAAATCGGGCAATCAACATCGGCTATGGTCTCTAATTCATTTGTCAGCCAAGAGAATCAAGACTTTGTCAAATCTATTTTCCTACAAGTCGGAACAGTCCACGACATCGCTGAAAAAGACTTCTCTGCCTTCACTGCTTTAGCTGGATCAAGCCCCGCCTATATTTATATGTTCATTGATGCACTTTCTCGTGCAGGTGTCTTACACGGTCTTCCTAAAGAAGAAGCCACTCGGATTGTGGCAGAGACTGTAAAAGCAAGTGCAGAAATGGTTTTAGAATCTGAAGAAAATCCTTGGTCACTCGTTGATAAAGTTTCCAGCCCGGCAGGTTCAACTGTTGCAGGTGTAGTTTCTCTTGAGCAAAACAAGTTCGTAGGAACTGTCATTGATGCCATTACAGCAACCATTGAAAAAGAAAAAAAGCTGAAATAATCCAGCTTTTTTCTTTATTAACGACGCAATTCAAGTGCAGCGATAAGTTCACGGTAACGTTGTACATCTTTCTTACGTAGGTAACCCAAGAGATTACGACGGTGTCCGATTTTTTTCATAAGTCCACGGTATGTTGCGTGGTCTTTTTTGTGTGTTTTGATGTGGTCATTAAGATGGTTAATGTCCCATGTCAACACAGCAATTTGAACTTCTGGAGAACCAGTGTCTCCGTCTTTACGTGCAAATTTTGCGATGATTTCTTGTTTTTTTTCTTTTGAAATTGCCATGAGTTTTTCTCCTTTAATTATGATTGCTTAATCTGAGTATGAAGCTGGCAAAGCGTCAAACCAAGAATAAGTTGTTAAAAACTACTTTTCTATCATACTATAATAAATAAAATTTATCAAGAGCTAGATGGGGGAGTTGTTGAAGCGGGTGACGAGCTCATGCTTGGACTATTTGTATTAGCCGCTGGGCTTGACTCACTTGCTTGATATTGATAAACCGAGATAACGATTTGTGTCGTGCGTGGATCAAACTGTGTCCCCTGTTGAGGATTAACGTTTGCCACATACCCGTCTGCCTGTTGAACTTGAGTTTGTTGATAAATGACTGTGATATTGCTCTCAGGAACGCCAAGGTTAATCAACTGATTTTTTAAATCAGCAAGTTTCATGATACTGTTTGTTCCACTAGTGTATGTCGGCATAGTCACTTGACTGTCTGCAGGGCCTGTTGAAACTTCAAATACAATTTGAGCACTTCCGTTAAGGTCGAAATATTGCCCTTTACCGGGAGTTTGGTTAAGAATGGTACCCGCAGGTTGTGAGCTTTGAACATCTTTCTTAGTAATTTGATTATTAGAGACATTTTGGTTGACAATCAAATCATCTACAGCATCTTTGTACATTTGCCCTACATAATCAGGCATCTTAATTGGGTTAGCCCCTTGAGATACAACGATATTGACACTTGTTCCTTCTTTTGTCGTACTATTTTGCTGTGGATCAGTGGAAATGACGTTATTAGTAGCCACAGTTGAATTTTGCTCATAGTCAATTTTCCCGACTTTAAGATGAGCATCCTTAATTTTTGCTTCTGCTTGTGTCAATGTCATTCCTGTTACATTAGGCATTTTGACATTACTTGGAGACACGATGAGGTAGGCTAGAAAACCTACAAGGAGCAATCCTAGAATAATCAAAGTGGCAATGAGCCCTCTTCGTTTCTTTTTCTTAGGTTGATTAGTTTCATTCTTTGGTTCAGCTTCATCTGTAAAGACGGGTTTGATTAGATTTTTCGTGTCATGCGGATCAATCAATTGTTTCTGCATGACTTGTGTGATGTTTTTATCTTTATCAAAGATAACTTTTTGTTCACCCCTGCGATCAAGGCTTAAAGCAGTTCCAATATCACGAAGCATTTCATTAATGTCTGCATACCGATACCTGACATCTTTTGCAGTTGCTTTTATAGAAACATTTTCAAGTGCTTGGGGAACATTTTTATTAATGTTAATAATACTTGGTAAATTTTCTTGGAAGTGTTTAAGTGCAATGGCTACAGCAGAATCTCCATCAAAAGGAATTTGACCTGTCAGGAGTTCAAATAATATAATCCCAATCGCATAGATATCTGACTGTACAGTTGCATCAGCTCCACGAGCTTGCTCAGGCGAGAGATAATGTACAGAGCCAAACATGGTGTTCGTTTGTGTGAGACTGGCTTCAGTCAATGCCTTTGCAATACCAAAGTCTGTGATTTTAACCGTTCCATCTGCGACAATCAACACATTCTGTGGCTTCAAATCTCGATGAATGATTCCTTTTGAATGTGCAGCCTGCATACCAGCTAAAATTTGAGTAGTAATTGAAACTGCTTCTTCATTACTCAGCGGTGCATGTTCTTTAATGTACTGCTTTAAGGTCAAGCCATCCACAAATTCCATGACGATATATTGTTGATTTTCATACTCTCCAACATCCGAAATAGAAACGATATTGGGATGAGAGATTTCTGACATTGAATAGGCTTCACGCTGGAAACGAGCAATTGCAATCGCATCGTTTTCAAAGTTAGAACGCAAAACTTTAATGGCTACAGGTCGATCACCGAGGAAGGTATCCTCCCCACGATAGACATTGGCCATTCCTCCACGCCCTATATCTCCAACGATTTTATAACGTTCGGCAAAGATTTTTCCCATTTGGATCATAAGTTCACCTCCCCGTTATCATCTGGAGTCTCCGGTTGAGATTGAACAGGACCATCAAAATGAACCAAGACAACTGTAATATTATCTTTCCCACCTTGTTCATTAGCTCTATCAATTAATGTTTGTGTCTTTTCCTCAATGGTCTGATCTGATGAAATAATTTCAAAAATTTCATCATCAGAAAGCATATTAGTCAAACCATCTGAATTCATTAAAATATAGTCCCCTTCTTGAATATCAAGGGTATTTATATCTGCCGTTACTTCTGCCGTTTGTCCAAGCGAGCGGGTAATGATATTTTTATTGGGATGTGTGTCTGCTTCTTCTGCAGTAATTTGACCTGCACTCAGCAGTTCTTGAACTAAGGAATGATCTGTAGTAATTTGACTGAGCTTGCCCTCACGCAAAAGATACGTACGACTATCCCCAACGTGTGCTGTAATTAGATTTTTTCCATGTACAGCGACAGCTTCGATGGTTGTCCCCATTCCTTTGTATTCTTCTAATTTCCCGAGGCTAGAAATATTCTCATTTTCATTTCTGATTTGATTGCGTAACCAAACTTCTATTGTTTCAATAGATGTTGTCTCATCAAAAAATGACTCTTCCCAGAATTTTCCCAAGTCTTCAACCGTGAGTTTGCTGGCAATGTTTCCTGCCTTATGTCCACCCATACCATCTGCAAGTAAAAACAAACGGTAACCTGCACGATTGATAAATGTAAAAGCGTAATCTTGATTGGTCTCACGTTTAGCACCAATATCAGATAAAATACTAAATTCCACTTTTTCTCCTTTAGCTTGTTATTTAAGCTTTTTTCTAAATTTAGCAATGAAAAATCCATCTGTATCTTCCATTTCTGGAGTGATAAAAATACATCCATCTTTTATAATCAAAGGATTGTCATGCTTAATTTCTACCTGTTCGAAATTTGGATGAGTTGTTAAGAATTTTTTGACTACATCAAAATTTTCCTCATCAAAAATTGTACAGGTACTGTATACCATTATACCATTTTCTTTGAGAGTTTTCGAGGCACTTGACAATATATCTAATTGGATTGCTTGCAAGTCATCAAAATCTCTTGCTTCCTTGCGATAACGGATATCTGGTTTACGCCGAATCAGACCTATTCCTGAGCAAGGAGCATCTACTAATACTCGGTCAAATTTCTCTGAACCAAATTCATTTTCTAAATCTCTGGCATCTGCAATGACGGTCTTTACTTTATCTGCAACTTTCTGACGCACTGCATTTTCTTTGATCAACTCTATCTTATGCTCATATAAATCGCAGGCTGTGACTTGCCCTTTTGTGAGTAAGCTTGCAATGTGTGTTGTCTTTCCTCCCGGAGCCGCACAAGCGTCTAGGACAGATTCTTCTCCTGTCAATTCTAGTTGAGGAGCAACCAGTTGGCTGGTCTCATCTTGAATAACAATCAGCCCGTCTTTGAAAGACTCAGTTTGAGCAAAATTTCCGTGAGATGTTGTCAGTCCAACAGGTGAAAGCTTAGATTTTTCTAGTTGTGGGAAAAATTCTTGTATCTTTTCAATGCTTGTCAGGTGAGTGTTGACACGTAAACTTGCCTTGCTTTCTATTTCTAGACTCTCTAATATTTCTCCCGTTCGCTTGCCACCAAATTGCTTAACCATCTTATCCAAGAGAAGTTTAGGCATAGAATATTTGATTTCCCACGTCTTGGGTTCTTTATTTTGAGCATCTGAACGCATGAAATTACGTAAGACAGCATTAATGAAATTCCCTGCTTGTTGTCCATCCTTGCGTTTAGCAATTTTAACCGCTTCGTCAACCGCTGCTGATGTAGGCACTTTATCCATGAAAACAATCTGATAAATGGTCATCATGAGTAGCATCTTGGCCCATGGCTTAGGTTCTTTTTTGAAAAAATCTTCCAAATACCATGCCAACAAATCATGTTTAGACACTACCCCATAGACCAAGGCAGTTACAAAGTTACGATCTAAATCTGATAATTCTGAATCTCGTAAATTTCTATCTAACGATATATTGGCATAAGCATCATTTTCAAAAATATCATTCAATATATTGAGTGTGACCTGTCGTGCATTATTTCCCAAGGCTATCTCCTACTTTTATCTTCTGACCTAAACCATTAAGAAAGCTAACAATATCCATTTGGGGCTTTCCTGCGGGTTGAACAACGAGTAATTCAATCGCTCCATTCCCAGTTCCTATAATCAGTGATTTTTTAGTTTTTTCAAGCACCTGACCTGCTTGACCTAAACCTTCAACTTCTTTTACTTGATAAATTTTCAAGCGTTCTTTGTTCCATGTGGTATGAGTCACTGGCCAAGGATTCATCCCTCGCACTTGATTGAAAATCTGACGAGCGGATTTGTTCCAATCAATGATTTCCTCTTCAGGAGCAATGTTGGGGCTAAAAGTAGCTTGTGATTCATCTTGTGCTTTGACTTGGATATTTCCAGCCACATAATCAGGCAAAACTTTCAAAAGCAAATCACACCCAAGAATCGCTATTTTATCAAATAAAGTACCTACATTATCTTCATCAAGTATAGGAATAGAGTCTTGTGCAATCATCGCTCCTGCGTCCATTTGCTTGACCATTTCCATGATGGTTACCCCTATTTGATTGTCGCCATTGATGAGGGCATAATGAATAGGAGCTCCACCCCGATATTTAGGGAGTAGAGAAGCATGAACATTGACTGCAAAACCAACTGCATTCAATAACTTTTCAGGCAGAAACTGACCAAAGGCTGCCGTAACAATTCCGTCTGCTCCTAAAGAAATAATTTCCTCTAATTCAGCACTTCCAGATAGTTTTTCAGGTTGAATAACTTTCAAACCTGATTCAACAGCTAATGCCTTGACTGGTGTTTGTCGTAGTTCATGTTTACGTCCTACTTTCCTATCTGGTTGTGTGACAACGGCTAAAATTTCATACTGTTCCTTATTATCCAGTAAGCCTTGTAAGACTGTAGCTGAAAAATCCGGTGTTCCCATAAAGATGAGTTTTATCATATCTAACCCCTTTCTTCTTACCTTTCATTATAACTTATAAAAAAACAAAAAGCGATGATGTCGCCATTTATTTTTTATCAAATGAATATATCCATGTGTTTTTTGCTCCAGATTTGAGAAGCTTTTGACTGATGGTGATAGCTGATTTCTCATCTGCTGCTAAAGCAATCATAACCCCACCAAGACCTGAACCTGTGAGCTTAGCACCCTTAGCTCCTTGTTCAAGAGCAATATTAACGAGTGCATCGAGCTTAGGATGAGAAACACCAAGATTAGAGAGCACTTTGTGTGCACGAGTCATTACTGATCCCAATTTTTCCACATTGTCCTCTATCATATGACTTTTTGACTTTTCAGATAATTGACCCAATTCAAGCATTTTTGAGTGTGTTGCTGATTTTTCTTCTTTGAATTTCTCTTGAACGATGCCAATAGCCTTACTCGTTAAACCATATATTCCTGAATCTCCAATGACCAAATAACCGGACAGCTGAGAGGGGACACTTTCTGGCTCTTGCCCCTTAATAAACCATAGCGGACCCATAGAATTGACCGTTGCCGTATCAATCCCCGAAGATTTACCATGGGTAATATTCTCTGAGAAGTCCGTGAAATACTTGAGCTCTTGCTGAGATAATTCTACCTTGAACATATCGAAGAAAGCTCGTGTGATGGACGTAGCAAGAGCCGCAGAAGCTCCTAATCCACGTCCTAAAGGGATATTAGATTCAATTTCTAATGAGAATGGCATGGATTTGGCTTGAAATTTTTCTAAAAGCTTCAAAATTAGCTGACGAATACCTTGAAATTCGTCTCCCAATAAATCTAATCTTCGACGAAATTCATTATTTTCAATATATTGTCCGTATCTTGTTTCTGAAATGGTAATTGTTGTTTTTAATATTTTGACAGGTAAAGCGATCGCTGGTTGATTATAAACCACGGAATGCTCTCCAATAAGGATGAGTTTCCCATGCGCACTTCCTATGCCTATTTTATTGTTTGTCATCGTTACATGAATAGATCTTTCGACCTTACCTCCGTGTTTCTGACTTGATAAGATAAATGTTCTACCTGCTCATTTTATAAAAAATGAAACTGATAATCAAGTTTTGTTATAGATTAATTATTACAAGAAATGCAAACTCTACACTCCATGATATTGATTGTATAAGTCTTGTCTGATCAAGCCTCGCTCTTTGGCTACTTGCTTGATGGCTACATTTGGTTTTAGACCCTCAGTAACTAATTTTTCTATTTCTTCTAAAGGAGTTGATTCTATATCTTCATGAACAGGTTCATGCCCTTCACTCCCCGATACAATAATCAAGCATTCTCCTTTTATGGCTGATTCATCCAAACTTTCTAGTACCTGTGAGATAGGCCCTCGTCGATATTCTTCGTAAATTTTTGTTAATTCACGAACCAAGGCAACTGATCGGTTCCCATAAATTTCCTGCATATTTTTCAGTGTGTCTGACACACGATGAGGCGATTCATAGAAGATTTGCGTTTCTGGATAATTTATTTTAGATTGGAAAAATTCTTTTTGCTGTCCTTTTTTACGAGGAAGAAAACCATAAAATATATGGGGCTGTGGAGCAAGCCCCGAGGCAATCAAAGCCGTAATCCCTGCAGATGCTCCCGGTAAAGCTACCACATCAATATTTTGTGCAATCGCTTCACAAACCAAATCATGCCCCGGATCAGAAATGCTAGGCATTCCTGCATCTGAAACCTGTGCAATAGATTTCCCAGATTGTAGAAATTCAATTAATTTGGGGATTTTCTCCTGAGAATTATGTTCATGGAAGGACTCTTGAGAGACTTTAATGTCAAAGTGATTCAAAAGCTTTTGTGTATTTCTTGTATCTTCACTAGCAATCAAATCTACTGTCTTGAGCGTCTCCAAGGCACGCAAAGTCATATCTTGCATATTCCCAATAGGAGTTGGGACAAGATAGAGTTTACCCAGAGATTGCTCCCCCTTAAAAGAACGCTGAATTATCATTGATAAAGTACTCCTGTACAGAAAGCACATGGTTCTTCGTTTTCACGTCTTTGCCCATAAGACACATGACACACATGAAATCCTTCATTGTATAAATCCAATAAAGTAGAATTGGGCTCTTTTTTACCGTCTTCATCTAAAAGTCCCAAGCGTTCTCGTAATTTTTCATTTTCCATGCGAATACTTGCATTTTCTGTCAGAGTCTGATCAAACGACTGCTTAATTAAAGACAGTTGTGCCATTGTATCTGACAAGGAAGACTCTAAATCTTCGATTTTTTTGAAAATTTCTTTTTTTTCAATCATTTAAGCCTTTCCTATTTCTACTAGATTAAATTCTGTGATGCTGTCTTCTAATTTGATTTTTACGGTTAAAGAGAGAATGTTCATTCCTATTACCTTACCTATACCTAGACTGGTTTCCACCATTGTCCCATAATCAGGGAAATCTTTTTGAGCTTGACGGTAAAATTCATCTTCATAGCTGAGACAACACATGAGGCGACCGCAGAGTCCGTTCAATTTGTTTTGCTTGAATGACAAGTTTTGATTCTTCGCCATTTTTATGGATACTGTCGGAAATTCATAAAGGAAGGTGGAACAGCAGAGCGGACGACCGCAGGGACCTATCCCTCCCTGCACTTTTGCGGCATCTCGACTGCCAATCTGACGAAGTTCAATACGCACATGGAAGGTCTCTGCCATTTTTTTAAGCAATTCTCGGAAATCCACTCGATGCTCCGCTGTAAATGAAAGAAAGAGTTGAGTTTTTTCAAGATTATAG
>WREM01000018.1 GCA_009779335.1 Streptococcaceae bacterium
ATAGTCTAAAAATTCAGCGTTAATCTCTGTGATGAATCTACTCGGTTTATTATAGCTTGATTTTCCGTACATGAGGCGATAATTGGCATTAGTAAGATATAGCATTTTTTCTGCACGAGTGATACCCACATAGGCCAAGCGTCGCTCTTCTTCCAATTCATCGGGATTCTGAGCAGCACGAGTAAGGGGAAAGATGTTTTCTTCCATTCCAATAAGAAAAACAACGGGATATTCTAGTCCTTTGGCTGCGTGTAGGGTCATCATAGTGACTTTATCTGATTCTTCACTGTATTCGTCTGTATCTGTAAGTAAACTGACCTCATTCAAAAATCGGCTCAGCTTATCAATTCCAGTTTCTTGGATAGGTTGACCTGTCTCTTCATCCAAAGGAATTTCACTATACTCATCAAAGTTCTTGGTTACAGACAGGAATTCCTCTATGTTTTCAATTCGAGTCTGTCCTTCGATGTTATTAAGCATTTCCAAGGCTTTCAAGTATCCGGTCTTGGACAGAACTTCCTCAACTAATTCAGTAATGGTATATTCTTCTACCTGATGTCTGAGCAGGTCAAAGACTAAGCCTAGGTTATAAATTTCTCCACTTGCCTTTCCTTTAATTTCTGATAAAGTAACGTCAAGTGTTGATTCAGCCAGAGATTTATTTTGCTGACTGGCAAAATTTCTTAATTTTTCTAGTGCTCCCGGGCCTACTCCTCGCTTTGGTTCATTGACAATACGTTCAAAACTCAGATTGTCTTGAGGGTTGGCGATGACATTCAGATAAGCGATAACATCACGAATCTCTTTGCGTGAGTAGAATTTTGTCCCTGCGACAAGTGCGTAGGGAATGCTTGATTTGAGAAAAGCTTCTTCAATAGTACGAGATTGGGCATTGGTACGATAGAGAACAGCGAAGTCATTATATTTATGGCCTTGACTGATTTTTTCGGCGATGGTCGAAGCGACAAAGACTGCTTCATCTGCTTCATCATTTGCACGATAATAAAGAATATTATTGCCTTGCTCATTCTGTGTCCAGAGATTTTTGGGACGACGGTTGAAATTTTTTTCAATGATACCATTAGCAGCGTTCAAAATGGTCTGTGTCGAACGATAATTCTCTTCAAGTAAAATAACTTTAGCATCGGGATAATCATCCTCAAAATCAAGGATATTTTGCATATCTGCACCACGCCAACCATAGATAGATTGGTCTGCATCTCCTACCACACAAATATTTTTAAAACGTGAGGCAAGGAGCTTAACCAGTTGATATTGAGCATGATTGGTATCTTGATATTCATCAACATGGATATATTGAAATTTTCCTTGATAATATGCCAAAACATCAGGGCTCTTATCGAAGAGTTTGATTGTTAGCATGATTAAATCATCGAAATCCATAGCTTCTGACTTGCGTAGCTCAGACTGATAGATTTTGTAGGCAAAAGCAGTCATCTTTTCATAGGGATTAAATTCATTGACTTGGCTGTCATAAGCTTCATCATCTAAAAGATTATTTTTGGCATTTGAGATGATATTCAGTATGGTCTTTGCATCGAATTTCTTCGGATCAACATTTGCTTCTTTAAGGATGCGTTTCATTAGTGTACGCTGTTCACCGGGATCTAATATAGTGAAATTACGACGATAGCCGATGTGGTCTGCATCTCGACGTAGAATACGCACACACATGGAGTGAAAGGTCGCAATCAATGTATCTTGAGCAAGTGGGGTTAAATTTAATGCACGTTCTCTCATTTCCTTTGCTGCCTTATTGGTAAAGGTAATTGCAAGGATATTCCAAGGATTAATCATTTTTTCATCAATTAAATAGGCGATACGATGAGTTAATACTCGTGTTTTCCCGGAACCTGCTCCTGCCATAATCAAAAGTGGCCCCTCAGTCGCCTGAACAGCCTCTGCTTGCTTATCATTCATTCCTTGTAAAAGTGGATTCATACTTTCTCGATTCTTATATACTTTCACCCTATTATATCAAATAAAAAAAGCAGAGTCATGACTCTACTTTTAATTCTTTAATCTTCTTTGTCTTTTTTCTTATTTCTCATTCTATGAGCGATAGCAGATAGGATCCATAAGGCAATTAATCCTGCAAGCACCCAGTAGAGCCATGTAGGGAAGAGTCCTGAGGCATTTTGTTTGATGACTTCTGGTGTGGTTACTTTCTGGAAGGCTTTCTTTTGACTGTCCGTCATGTCAGAGAATTTCATTTGACCTGTCAACTCACCTTGCACGATAATACGTTGAATAGCTTCAGGGTCAGCACAGGTTACAAGAGTCACCATTTTCTTGCCGGGAACATCATCAATAACTTCTACATGATTGGGGGTAACAATCTTTTTGCTTGTGATTTTGTATTGATAGACATTTTCACGGTCTGTCAGATAAATCATCATACCGTCTTTGGCATGCTCAAGCGGTGTGAATAGGAGAGACAAGTCGGCATCGTAACCTGTAACATTATGGCTGGCTAGTGCATAGTTCCCTTGTCCCATAACTTGATTGGCTTTCATGGTACCTGCCCCATATTGAAGCTGTCCACTGTCTAAACCAAGAAATATAGGAAGATTCATATTCAAATCAGGAATGGCAATGGCCCCAATAACAGGAAATGCTGTTGGAGAGAATTGCTGATTCAAGACATTTTGTACATTGACGGGAGTGACTGAACCAAAATTAAAGTTTCCCTCTTTGGTCGCCTTATTTTCCACGATTTGTTCACGTGTAACGTTAGCAATCTGATATTTATTGCTGGTATTTGCAATAAGCATATTACGAACACCCTTGTTAAACATGAGAAAGAGGCTGATTACGATAAGTAAGACAAATATGATATTTGAAATAACATAGCGTAGATTTCCTTTTTTCTTCTTCTTGGCTTTATTTTCTTCTTCCATTTTTATCCTTTCAAGTCGTCGATATTGGCGATGGTATATGATTTGTTTGTTAGGTTAAATTTATCTTTTAGGCCGGGGGTAATATAGACTTTGTTATTCTTATCGATGAAAACTGCTTGCACATTTTTCATACCAGAAATATATTCATATCCCTTCTTAGTGCCCATAGCATAAATCATTGTAGAAAGTCCATCTCCGTTTGTGGCATCTTCACCATCAATGACTAATGTAACACTGGCAATGTCATTGTCAAAGGGATAACCTGTCTTGGGATTGAGAATATGGGAATATTTATGCCCATTGACATCCAGATACCGTTCATAGATACCCGAAGTGTTAATGTGTTCATTGGCTGCCTGTATAATCCCTAGTTCAGATTTCTCTGGATCATTAGGGTCTTTAATTCCGATTTTCCAATCTTCATTGGCTCCACGTGGAGAATGCCCCATGACATAGATAGAGCTTGAACCTAGATTAACAATGGCTGTAGTTACACCCTGAGATTTGAGATAATCGACCATTTTCATGGCGACGAACCCCTTAGTAATAGACCCCATATCAAGTTGTATTCCTTTTTTCTTTAAGAAAATGGAATGGTCTTTATCGTTAAATTCAATCTGTTTATAGTCTATCAATGGAAGAGCATTATTAATTTCTGATTGACTAGGCTTTCTGGCATCAGGAAATCCGATTCGCCAAAGACTAGTCAATGGGCCAATGGTAATGTCGTATCCCTTATTGGTTGAAGAATAGTTGTATCCTTCTTTGATAAGCTGATAGATGTTTTCATTGACAACTACTGCTTTCACTCCTGCCGATTCATTGATGGCATCGATTTGAGATCCTTTTTGGTCAACGGTTGCCCAATCATTGTATTGCTGAGCGATTTTCAGGGAATCTGCAGTTGCATTTTCTTTGCCCTTGTCATAGACCGTAACTTGAACAAAGGTTCCCATGGTCGTTACATCTTTTTTGATGGGATCACTCAGCAGATTGCGTGTGTCTTGATTAGAACAAGCAGTAAGACCTAAAAGTCCTATTGCTGTTGCTAGTATAATAAGAATTTTTCTCATTTTTTTATTCTTCGTTTGCTTCTGTTTGTTCAGGGGTTTCAGTAGCTTCAGCACTTACTTCATCAGCATCAGATACAGCTTCGACAAGTGCAAAGGTCACGATTTGAGCTGAATCATCTAAACGCATGACTTTGACTCCTTGAGTGGCACGTCCTGTTTGAGAAATGTTAGTAACATTTGTACGGATAACAACACCTGTATCTGTAATAACCATAATGTCCTCATCACCAGAAATTGCTGTTAATCCAGCTAGTTTACCTGTTTTTTCAGTCACATTCATGACTTTTGAACCTTTCCCCCCACGCCCTTTAACAGGATATTCAGTGGCTGAGGTACGTTTTCCAAGTCCTTTTTCTGAGATAACAAGCACTTCTTGGCTATCATTAACTCTTGAAGTTCCAACGACATAATCTTCTTCACGAAGGTTAACACCCTTAACACCAGTCGCTCCACGTCCCATGTCACGAACCAAGGACTCTTCAAAGCGGACAAAGAATCCATTATGTGTTCCGATAATGATTTGCTCATTGCCTTCAGTTAAGAGAACATTGATGAGTTCATCGCCATCACGGAGCTTAAGTGCCTTAAGTCCATTGGTACGGATATTGGAGAATTGTCCTGTATTGGTACGCTTAACGACACCCATACGAGTAGTGAAGAATAGGAAACGTTCTTGATCTGAAGCAGAGACATTGATGATGGTTTGGATTTTTTCATTATCATCAAGTTTTAGAAGATTGACAATAGGTAATCCCTTGGCTGTACGACTATATTCAGGGATTTCATATCCCTTCATACGATAGACACGTCCTGTATTAGTAAAGAAGAGTAGATGATCATGTGTACTTGTGGAAACGAGATGTTGGACGAAGTCGTCGTCTGTCATATTCATCCCTTGGACACCACGACCACCACGTTTTTGAGCACGGAACTCATCATTTGACAAACGTTTGATGTAACCTTTGTTTGATAAAGTAATGAGTACATCTTCTTCTTCAATCAAATCTTCATCTTCAAGAGAAAGTACTTCACCAACTAAAAGCTCAGTACGACGTTTATCTGCATATTTGCGTTTGACCTCTGCCAGCTCTTCACGAATGATAGCCACGACACGTTCAGGCTTAGCCAAGATGTCAGTCAAGTCAGCAATAAGTGCTACAAGTTCTTGATATTCATCCTCAATCTTGTCACGTTCTAATCCTGTCAAACGACGAAGACGCATATCAAGAATGGCTTGTGATTGCTTCTCAGATAAATCAAATTCATCCATCATCGCCTTTTGAGCAACAGCATCAGTTTGAGACTCACGAATAATCTTAATCATACGATCAATGTTATCAAGAGCGATACGCAGACCTTCTAAGATATGAGCACGAGCTTCCGCACGTTCTTTATCAAAGGTAGTTCGACGAGTCACTACTATTTTTTGATGTTCGATATAGTTAGAGAGTATTTCTCTTAAGGAAAGTATTTTCGGTGTTCCATTTTCAATGGCAAGCATATTGAAACCGAAGTTGGTTTGAAGCTGAGTCATCTTGAAAAGGTTATTGAGAATAACACTTGCTGAGGCGTCACGACGTACTTCTACGACAAAACGAACCCCTTCACGTGAAGATTCATCACGACAGGCAGTAATTCCGTCAATACGCTTTTCTTGAGCAAGTCGAACGATATGTTCAAAAACCTTACTCTTATTGACCATATAAGGAAACTCAGTAACAACGATACGCTCTTTCCCACCTGAGAGTTCTTCAATCTCAGTCTTGGCACGCAAGGTAATAGAACCTTTACCTGTTTCATAAGCCTTATGAATACCAGAACGTCCCATGACGAGAGCACCAGTAGGGAAGTCAGGTCCGGGTAGAACTTCCATGAGATCACGAGTAGTTGCTTGAGGATTTTCCATGAGCATATCTACAGCATCAATGGTTTCTCCCAAGTTATGTGGAGGGATATTTGTTGCCATACCGACAGCAATACCCGTTGTTCCATTAACTAATAAGTTAGGGAAACGTGCAGGAAGAACGACAGGTTCACGTTCAGTTCCATCATAGTTATCTGCAAAATCAACAGTATTCTTATTGATGTCTCGAAGCATTTCGAGGGCAATCTTACTCATACGTGCTTCTGTATAACGCTGTGCCGCTGCTCCATCTCCATCCATAGAACCAAAGTTTCCATGTCCATCGACAAGCATATGACGATAAGACCACCATTGAGCCATACGAACCATAGCTTCATAGATAGAGCTGTCTCCATGTGGGTGATATTTACCCATGACATCCCCAGTAATACGGGCAGACTTCTTATGTGGCTTATCAGGTGTATTTCCTAATTCATTCATCCCGTATAAAATACGACGATGTACAGGCTTGAGTCCGTCACGAACATCAGGTAAGGCACGAGCCACGATAACTGACATGGCATAGTCTCGGAAACTTGTCTTCATCTCTTGTGTCAGATTGACGGTTACAACATTTTTGTCTTCCATAATTCCTCCGAAATGGATTGCTTTAACCTATTTTTTATTGGCTAAAATATCCAAATAATTACTCTAATTATAGCATAAAACAAGGAATTTTTCAGGGTTTTTGATATAAAAAAGAGCTTAAATTCAAGCTCTTCATTTCATTATTTCCATACAGGTTGCCATGTGATTCCAAATTTATCGGTTACCCATGCACATTTGCGGATAGGTCCCATTGAATCAGGTCCCATCAGTACTTCTCCTTCTTTTGAGAAGGCATTGAATAAGAGGTCAAACTCTTCTTCTGTCTGACAGTCGATGAGAAATGAGCTGGCCCAGCTGAATTCAGGAGCAGGATGAGCCTTATCCATATCTAGCAGGATAAAGTTTTGCCCCAGAATAGAAATTGAGCCCTGCATGATGCGAGTTTTATCTTCGTCATCGAGGTGGTCAAAAGCTCCAGTTTCTCCATAGCTGACTGTGAGTAAAGTTTTGGTATCAGGTAATACCTTTGTGTAGTGTTTCATTGCTTCTTTAGCTTGACCGTTAAAAGTCAAGAATGGTGTGATTTTAGACATAATTTTTTCCTTTTAGATGTGATATTTTTTAATTAAATAACTATAGACAGGTAATCCCAGTAATGTAAAGAGGATACCGACAAGAGCTGGTATTTGGTTAGACATGAAGTCGGGACTGATCAATGTCATAAAGAGGATGAATACTCCTCCGACGATTGCGACTAAGGGTACAATCGGATATAACGGGACTCGATAAGGGCGTTCCAAGTCAGGTTCCTTCCTACGTAAGACGATAACAGCAACAAAGACCAAAGTATAGAAAATCCAAATGGTGAAGATAACCATATTAGTAAGGAAATCAAAGGCACTAGGAGCAAAGATAGTCACAGCAAGCATGACACCGACAAGTACAATCTGCAATATTCCTGAATTCATAGGGATATGACTGGCAGACAGCTGCTTGAACTTCTTCCAAAATGGGAAGAGTTGCTCCTCTGCAAGTGAATAAGAGGCACGCATTCCTGTCATGGTATATCCATTCAATGTCCCATAGACAGAAACCATGATACCAATAGTTACAAGTTTTCCACCCATTCCACCAAAAATTTTGTTGGCGACGATTGAGGGTAAATTAGGATCATTTTGCATCAATGTAGGAATTCCTAAAGTACGAATGTAGGCGACATTGACCAAAAGATAGACAAACATGACAGCCACAATCCCAAGGATAATCGCACGAGGAAGATGTTTGGACGGGTTCTTCATTTCTCCTGCTATATTCCCTGCATAAATCCATCCGTCATAAGCATACATGGTTGCGAGAAGACCTGAACCAATAGCAGACGCAAGTGACAACCCCGGTCCTGCTTGCACAGGCAAGAGGTGAAATTCTACACCACCCGGACGAAGCAAGCCAACTACAACGATTAATGCAATGGGAATGAGTTTTATCACCGTTGTCAGAGATTGAACTGCTCCTCCGACTTTTGCAGAGATAAAGTTAATCAAAGTAACAGAAACAGCTGCTATAAAGGCAATGATAGCTATGCTAACAGCTGATTCCTTTAATCCAAATAGATTAAGAAACTGTGTCCCAAAGACTACTGCCAATGCAGCGATAGAGGCAGGGAAATAAATGATGGATTGAGCCCAACCTAGTAAGAATCCCATGCGTTTCCCAAATGCACGTTGGATATAGCGGATCATTCCCCCAGTTTCAGGAATAGCTGCTGCGAGTTCTGCTGCTGCCAATCCACCACAGATTGAGATAATTCCACCCAAGACCCATACCAAGAGATGAAGTCCTGTATTTCCTGTTAAAGCTGCGATTTTCCCTGCCTTGAAGAAAACTCCTCCTCCAATGACTGAGCCCATAACTGTAGCTAGTGCAGGCAAGAACCCCAGAGAGCGTTCCAAATGATTTTTATTTTCCATATCTTTCCTTTTCTTTTTTTATTCATCGTCCATAGATAGCACAGATAAGAATGCTTCTTGTGGGACTTCTACTGAACCGATAGATTTCATACGTTTCTTCCCTGCCTTTTGCTTTTCAAGCAATTTACGCTTACGGGACACATCTCCCCCATAACATTTTGCCAAGACATTCTTACGCAGGGCTTTAATGTCAGATCGAGCAACGATTTTTTGCCCAATGGCTGCCTGTATAGGCACTTCAAATTGCTGACGTGGAATGAGTTTCTTCAGTTTATCCACAATGATTTTCCCACGTTCATAAGCAAAGTCCTTATGGACGATAAAGCTGAGTGCATCGACTTTTTCAGCATTAAGCAGAATATCCATTTTCACCAATGTAGAAGATCTGTATTCAGAGATTTCATAGTCAAAACTGGCATATCCCTTGGTTGAAGACTTGAGTTTATCAAAGAAATCAAAGACAATCTCACTCAATGGAATCTGGTAGATGACATTGACACGATTGGCATCCAGATAATCCATCGTCACAAAATCTCCACGCTTGCGTTGAGCCAACTCCATCACCGCACCTACATAATCATTAGGTACCATGATTTGAGCTTTAACATAAGGCTCTTTAATAGTTTCTATGCGTGTAGGATCAGGAAATTCACTGGGATTAGCCACCTGAATAGAGTCGCCATCTGTCGTATTAACCTGATAAATAACAGAGGGGGCAGTCATAATCAAATCAAGATTGAACTCACGTTCTAATCGTTCTTGAATGACATCCATGTGAAGAAGCCCCAAGAATCCACAACGGAACCCAAACCCAAGAGCTTGTGATGTTTCAGGTTCAAACTGAAGACTGGCATCATTAAGTTGCAATCTTTCTAAAGCTTCACGTAAATCATTGTACCGTGCGGAGTCAATAGGGTAGAGCCCACAGAAAACCATAGGGTTCATCTGCTTGTATCCGTCAAGTGCTTCTTTTGCTGGATTATTTGCTGATGTAAGGGTATCCCCTACACGAGTGTCTGCCACTGTCTTAATCGCAGCAGCCAAATACCCCACATCTCCTGCCATGAGAAAATCACGAGCAACAGCCTTAGGCGTGAAAATACCTACCTCTGTCACTTCAAATTCCTTGCCATTTGACATAAGTTGAATTTTATCTCCAACTTTAACCGAACCATCCATGAGACGAATTTGTAAAATCACACCACGATAAGCATCATAAACTGAGTCGAAAATCAAAGCCTTCAAAGGACCGTCAACCTGTCCGGCAGGTGCAGGGACTTTCTCTACAACTTGCTCAAGAATGTCTTCAATTCCTATTCCTGCTTTTGCTGAAGCTAGGACAGCTTCCGAAGCATCAAGACCGATGACATCTTCTATTTCCTGTCTGACCCGTTCAGGATCTGCAGCAGGTAGGTCGATTTTATTGATGACAGGGAGGATTTCCAAATCATTGTCTAAGGCAAGATAGACATTTGCTAAAGTCTGAGCTTCTATTCCTTGGGCTGCATCAACAACTAAGACAGCACCTTCGCAGGCTGCCAACGAGCGTGAAACCTCATAAGTAAAATCCACGTGACCCGGGGTATCGATCAGATGAAAAATATAGGTTTCTCCATCTTTTGCAGTGTATTCTAACTCTATGGCATTGAGTTTAATGGTAATTCCACGTTCACGCTCTAAATCCATGGAATCCAAGAGTTGTGCTTGCATTTCACGTTTGGAGACTGTCTCCGTCAACTCCAAAATACGATCAGCCAGCGTGGATTTCCCGTGGTCTATATGTGCAATGATAGAGAAGTTACGTATCTTCTCCTGTCTTGCTTTCATTTCTTCTGTATTCATTAATGTCCTTCAAAATTTACTATATTGTACATTATACCATGAATAGAGCAACAAAAAAAGCTGAAAATTCAGCTTAATTTATTTTATTAGCCACCGATTAAATCACGTTTGCGATAACCGATGAAGCCTACAATTACAAAGATGAGGGCTAACCCAAGAATGATTGAGAAATTGGTCCAGTTCATAGCGTCTGTAGGTAGTTTTGGAATGTGATGGAAGACATCAAGGTTATTGACCCATGCAGGAAATTTAATCAAATTTCCGATGTAAGACATGAAGAATGCGAATCCCACATAGACCCATATTACTCCTGTAAAACGTGGAGCAAAAGCAATCAATAAGCCCAATAATCCTAACACAAAGAATATCGCAGGCACCCAGACCATCCCGGGTTTGAAGACATCCATAAATGACAGGGCATTTTTATTTCCTGATTGAGCCAGATAGATACCGAGTGTAGCGGCAAACTGTGCGATTGCCCCTAATACCCAAGCGATAATAGTATAGGTGCTATACATTTTCAGACGGCTGATGGGGAGGGCATAGAGTTGTTCTTGACGTCCCTTACGCTCTTCTGAAATCATACGACTAAATGAAGTAATTGCAAAACAGGTAACGATAACAGAAAGTATAACGAATAATGTGGACATATATTGATTAACCATAGCGGTTTCGCCTGCTTTAGGATCAATGGCAAACATCTGACTAATCGTTGGATTAGAGCCAATGAAACTACCGATTTGTCCAAACATAGAGCCATAGGTAAACCCTAAGATCAATAATCCCAATAGCCAACCAATAATTGCTGTGCGTTGTTGGCGAAGAGTCAATCCTATAATTCCTCGGAGAGAACGTGGAGCGTGTGCACGACCTTGGGCTTCTGGTAAGTAGCCTGCATTCATATCACGGTTAGACTCTAACACAAAAGCAAGAATGATTAACAAGACTGATAAACATAAGGTGAGAACGATAGGAAGCCAGTCATTCTTGACATAGACATCAGATAAGTAAGTCCATGACAGTGGATTAAACCAGCCAGCATTAACAGCTTGTACATCTGTTCCCATACGTATGATATAGAGAAGCCCTAGGAAACCAAATGTCGCTCCTTTTGCACCTCCTGCATCAGGAAAAATCTGTGCAAAGACAAGAGCAAACATCCCCCACATAAAGCTTTGTCCGCCAATAGCTGAAGCAAACAGCAGATTATCAGAGAAGCGAGTCATCCCTTCAACGTGTCCTAATTGCAATGAAAAAGCGAGAATAAGTGAAATAATCACTTGCAAGAGGAATAATTCGACGATGACTGCCATAGTGTTGGCAGATTTCCCGATTTGAAATGAGCGGAATAGCTCAGCTACACCATCGTCTTCGTCTTTTCGAGTACGATTGATGACATAAATGACTGAGACAATGGCGAACACCAAAGCTGTAATCAAAGGCATGGTTTGCCCAAATGCAACAGCAGCATTGAAATCTGCTCCATGATGTAC
>WREM01000019.1 GCA_009779335.1 Streptococcaceae bacterium
ATTAGAAGAAACCTGAGCCTGAATGGTTTCTCCAAGATGATTGAGTGCTTTTGTTAGCTTATCATCATTTTCATTGATCAGATAGCTCTGACTCATGGAGCTACGCTCGATATTTTTGATTTTAGCGACTGTATTTTCAGTGAAAATATAAAGTTGTCTCGCACGTATAAAGATAAAGACAAGGGCACAGATATAAACGAGCGTGGAGAACAGAAGAATCATAAGGTTGGTGAACCACACAGGAGTAACTGTATCTATAACTTTAATATAGCTTTTTATTTGTCCATTTTGATATATGGGACTGGTGATTTGTATAGAAGTGCCTTGAATGGTGCGAGAATATTCAGCTCCTGCACTAATTTTTTCTGTGTCAGAATTTTTAGTACTGGCAGGCAAAAGGCTATACTTATCTGTAAGCTTTATATCGGGGTGTGCTGTCATGAATGTCTTCGCACGATCAACAGAATTAAGCACACGTGTGGTATCATTGTTGAGAATGTTTGCATTAGAAGCAAGGATTAAAACAACTGTCGCTAGAATATAGACAAGAGTTGCAATGAAAATGAATTTTAGTCTAGGTTTTCTCAAAGTAGTAACCAAATCCTCTCTTTGTTTTGATGTATTGATTATTCAGCTTTTTACGCAGTTTACTAATGAGTACATCAATGGTTCGTGTTTCTGTTGTATAGTCTATTCCCCAGAAGTGCTGAATGAGCTGTTCTCTGGAGATGATTTTTCCTTCGTGTTCGATTAAATAGATAAGAATTTCATATTCACGTTTGGTTAAAGTCAGTTCTTTTTGCTGGAAGGTTACTCTGGCATTGTTGGGATCAATGACTAAGAGGCCAAAATCCTGCAAGGCAAAAGGGATAAGCTCTTCAGGTACAGCCTTTGAATAGGATTGAGCCCTACGGACAAGAGTTTTGGCACGGACAATAATCTCTTCCATAGGGGTGGTCTTATCCAAGTATTCATCAGATCCTGCAGTCAGACCATCAAGCTTTGTTTGATCGTCCTCACGGGCGGTCAATATGAGAATGGGAGTATAAATCTCTAATTGACGGAGTTTTTTGGTGACTTCAATTCCTGACAATTCAGGCATCATCAAATCCAAAAGAATAAGGTCATACTTTTCTTTTGTCGCTTTTTCTAAAGCCTTTTTCCCATCTGTCACGGTCGTTACATTGAAATCATGGTGGCGAAAGTTGAAAGAAAGAAGGCTAAGGATAGAAGAATCATCATCTGCAATCAAGATTTTTTTCATAATAATATTATAACAAGATAAAATGATTTTTACGATAATTTATTTTTCAGAGCTTTATCCATGATATAATAGAAAAATGGAAATCGAAAAAACCAATCGGATGAATACCTTATTTGAATTTTATGCGACATTACTGACAGATAAGCAGATGAATTATATTGAACTTTATTATGCAGATAACTATAGCTTGGCAGAGATTGCGGAGGATTATGAGGTTAGTCGTCAAGCCGTTTATGATAACATCAAAAGAACGGAGAAAGTCTTAGAAGGGTACGAAGAAAAGCTTCATTTGTACTCTGATTACATCGTGCGTAGTCAAATGCTCGAGAAATTAATTGATGAACACAAAGAAGACACAGAATTAGTTCAAGAACTCAAAGCTATTCAGCAAATTGACGAGGAGCAATAAGTTTATATGATATAATGAAAGTAGAGTGAAACTCTACTTTTACTTTTGGGGGTGTTAAGGATTCGACAGGCATTGTCGCACATGAACTGCAACTGGTGGTGACTCACCTGAAAAAGTCGCAGATAAATATAACTGCTAAAAATAACAACACTTACGCAGTAGCTGCCTAAACCACAGCCTGTGTGACCGATTCTTGTTCGCCGATGGCAAGTTGAGGTCTCTCATTTAAGTCGGATACGAATCTGTGGAGTCTCGACTCAGATAAAGAGATTGAGAGAATCGCTTGTTTATGCTATTTGAAGCTTTCTTTGTAAGCAAGTTAAATGATTAGAAAGCTCTATGGTTGTAGAAGTTGATGATTGTAAGATGTTTGGACGCGGGTTCAATTCCCGCCACCTCCATATAAAAGGACTTAGGAGTCCTTTTTATGTTACAAAAAAATATTTACACAATATTTACATTAATAATTCAATAATTTACAAAATATTTACATTAATCAATAAAAAAAAAGTTATACTATTTTTGTAGTCAAGTTATATATAAAGTAAAGGAATAATATGCTAGAACTCAAAAATATCAGTAAAAGTTATGGTGCAAATGATGTGTTAAATGACATTAGTTTAACTGTAGAACAAGGAGAGATATTATCAATCTTAGGACCCTCAGGATGCGGGAAGACAACTTTGCTCAATCTTATTCTTGGTATGGAAAAGGTAAATAATGGGCAAATCATATATAACAATGATGATGTAACTAAAAAAAATATGAAAAAGCGTGGATTTAATATTGTTTTCCAAGATTATTCTCTATTTACTCATCTTAATGTGGAAAAAAATATTCAATATGGTCTCAAAAACTTTCCAGCTCTGAGCACATCAGAAGAAGTTGAGGAAATGATTGATTTACTTGATTTGAGACTACACTTAAAAAAAAGAATTGATCAATTATCCGGAGGGCAGAAACAGCGTGTTGCTTTAGCCCGTACCTTAGTCATGAAACCTAATATTTTACTCCTAGACGAACCCCTTTCAGCACTTGATGGGGTGATAAAAGAAAATATTAAAGCACGTATTGAGCAGATTGCGAAGCAGTTAAATCTAACGACCATTATTGTAACCCATGATCCAGAGGAAGCACTCACGTTATCAGATAAGGTACTTATTTTGAATGATGGAAAAATAGCACAATTTGGATCGCCAAAAGAAATAATTAATAATCCCAAAGATACATTTGTCCAAAAATTTATCCTTAATCAACTTAAAGTGAAAAAGGAAAATATAATGGCTTTATTTGGAGGAAATAATGAAAAAATACTCTAGTATTATTTATTCTCTGATTATTGTATTTTTCTTACTGATTCTTGCATATCCACTTTCAAAAATATTTTACTTGGCATTCAAGACAAATACAGGTATTAATTTTTCAAATTTTTCAGATATTTTCAAAGATTCAATAGTCATGCAAGGTGTCACAAATAGTTTTATTTTAGCTTTAGGAGTAGCTATTTGTTCAACAATAATAGGTTTTATAATAGGTTATACACGTAATTTTCTTCATATTCCACAATGGTATAAAAATTTCTTGGAAATTTTCGCAAACTTTCCTATGTTTTTACCAACTATTGTTTATGGATTTGCTTTAATCTATATTTTCGGTCGACAAGGGATATTAACACAACTTATGGGTGGGAAAACTATAATTACTGTCTTTGGTCCACAGGGTGTATTTCTAGGGCTGTTAATTTATACTATTCCTGTTTCATTTATGTTGATAAATGATTCTATGAAATACATAGATTCAAAACTCTTCGTGGTCTCAAAACTGATGGGAGACAATAGTCTCAAACAATTTGTGACCTGTTTAATACGACCATTACGTTCAACCATCATTCTTAGTTTTATTCAATGCTTCTTTTTAAGCTTTACAGATTTTGGACTCCCCACTGCTCTTGCAGGGAACTATCCTTTACTTTCCACATCTCTTTATATAAAAATGTTAGGGGCAATTCCTGATTTCGCACATGGGTCAGTCGTAGCGTTATTGATGCTTCTACCTACCATTGTGACCACTATCATAATGGTAATTCTACAAAAGTATAATACTAAGCAACAGATTAAATCTTCATTGGTTGTAACAAGTGGAAGAATAACAAAAATGGTATATAGCACAATTAGTGCTACATTACTCCTTTCAATAGTTTTGATATTTATTCCGATATTTATTGTTCCATTTGTTTCTGTATACCCTTACAACATGAGTTTTACCTTCCAACATTTTAGTGATGTATTCTCTGATTTTACAGTTACAGATGTTATACAAACTTCTTTGATTTTATCTTTATTGACAGCCTTCTTTGGTACTTTACTTGCTTTGACTTCAGCTTACTTGGCAAGTCGTAGCTCTATTGCAAACCAAGTCAGCAAAGTCATGAATTTCATTTCTAATGTGACGAATGCAGTACCCGGAATGGTTTTAGGTATTGCATTAATGATAGCAGTCTCTGGGACAGGTTTTCAATATACGCTGACTATCCTTATCATGGCTAATTGTGTTCATTTGTTTGCCACCCCATTTTCCATGGCAAATGGGGCATTTCACAAACTTTCTGCAAATTTAGAGAAAACGAGTGAACTCATGGGAGACAATTTTATAAAAACAATCTTTCGAGTAGTTTTACCAAATATAAGGCAAACAATTTTTGAGATGATGAATTATCTTTTTGTTAATTCAATGGTCACTATCTCAGCCATTATATTTTTAGTAGGTGTGAATACTTCGACAATAACAACAAAAATGAAAGAGTTACAGAATTTTAATCGATATGACCAAGTATTTGTACTGGCTTTAGTTCTCTTTTCTATCAATTTTGTTATGAAATATATATTTTATATTTTAGGGAATCTCTCATTTCATAAGAAAATTAAAATTCGTCAATGAAGACGTAAAAATAAATAAAAAAATAAGAGGAGCAACAAAATGAAAAAATCGACAAAATTATTTGCAACTGCAGTGATTGCAGTATCATTATTTGGTCTCACTGCATGTGGGAGTCAGTCATCATCAGGTAAAAAACCTTTAGTCATTTATACGAATGCAGATACTGAGGCAATCAATGTCATGAAATCCACTCTTGATAATAATGGCTTCAAAGGAGATTATCAGTTTCAAGAATTTGGTTCTTCTGATTTGAATGCTAAGGTGACAGCAGAAGGAGAAAATATCCAATCTGATTTGATTACTTTATCAACTTTTTATATTGATTCAGCTCAACAATCATCACAGATGTTCGCAAACTGGAACACTCCTAAAAACGGGGTAAATCCGAATGAAACATTCCAAAGTCCAATTTTAGGAAATGAAGGAGCGATTGTTGTTAACACAGATGCTTTGAAGCAGGCAAATCTTCCTGAGCCAAAATCTATAAAGGATTTAGCTAATCCGATTTATAAAGGTCAGATTTCTTTTCCAAGTTTAGAGGGCTCTACAACAGGTTGGTTAATGGTACAGGCCTTGATTCAAAATTATGGGCAAAATGAAGCAAAAACTATCTTAACTGGGCTTATTAAGAATGCAGGAGCTCAGATTCAACAGTCAGGATCTGCTCCTGTTAAATCTGTTGAGTCTGGAGAAGTTGCTATTGCTTATGGATTGCGTGAACAAGGAGAGCTTGATTCTAAAACAATGCCTATAAAAGTAGTTGACCCTACAGAAGGAAATTATGTTTTAACAGAATCTGTTGCTGTAGTTAATCATAAAAATATGAATCCCGATGCTGAGAAAGCTGCAGAAATCATTGCTACAAAATCTCGTGCAGATATGATTAAACAATACCCTGTTAAACTTTTCAATGGAGAAACAGTACCAACAACTTCTAATAATGAGCATGTCAAATTCTTTAATCAGCCATTAACTACTGATTTACTCAAACAACATATTGCTCTTTTCAAAGCTGCACAAGCAAATGCACAATAACAAAATAATGGAATTAGAAAATAATGAATAAAGAATATAAACTATTAACCCCTGGTCCATTGACAACAACAAAAACTGTGAAAGAACAAATGCTTTTTGATCATTGCACATGGGATGAGGAATATAAGCAAATTACTCAACGCATCCGTAAAAAACTATTAAAATTAGCTCATGTAAAAGATTTAGATTACACGACCATACTTATGCAAGGGTCAGGCTCATTTGGTGTAGAGAGTGTGTTATCCAGTGTTTTATCTGATGAGAATACAGTTCTTATATTAGCTAATGGAGCTTATGGGGAACGTATGGTTGAGATGGCTCAGGCCAATAAAATAAACGTCCTTTTATATGAAAGCCCAGTTAATGAGCAGCCTGATATTAAAGAAGTAGAATTACTATTAAAGGACCATCCAGAAATCACTCATTTGGCAATGGTGCACAGTGAAACAACAACAGGAATGTTAAATAATTTAGAACCTTTTGCAACATTATGCAAAAAAAATAATCTTGTATTTATTGTAGATGCTATGTCAAGCTTTGGTGGTGTCAATATTGAAGTTGATAAATTAGGTATAGACTATCTCATTTCCTCAGCAAATAAGTGCATTCAAGGGGTTCCTGGATTTTCATTTATCATTGCAAAATTAGAGTCGCTTAAGAAGAGTCAAGGTAATGCTCGTACAGTATCTCTTGATATTCATAAACAATGGGAAGCGATGGACATAGATGGGAAATGGCGTTTTACTTCTCCTACACATGTTGTGCTTGCATTTGAACAGGCTTTGAAAGAAATGGAGCAAGAAGGCGGAATACCTGCACGTTATGCACGTTATAAGAAAAACATGAACCTTCTTGTTCAAGCATTTGATAAAATTGGGTTAAAACATTATCTCTCGGAAGAAAATCAATCTCCTATTATCGCAACTTTTGAATACCCTGAAGGTGACTTTAAGTTTGAAGAAATGTATGGTTTTGTAAAAGAAAGAGGATATGCAATATACCCCGGGAAATTAATGGGGATGAATACTTTTAGGATAGGCGTTATTGGTGAGATTTATCCAGAAGATATAGAGAAATTATCTGAAATTATGCAAGAATATTTTGAAAAATGAGGAAATAAAAAATGACAATAGAAGCAGTAATCTTTGATTGGGCAGGAACGACAGTTGATTATGGATGTTTTGCTCCTGTTCAAGCATTTGTAGATGCTTTCAAAGAAAAAAGAATTGATGTTACTTTGGAAGAAGTACGTGAACCCATGGGTATGTTGAAACGTACTCATATTGAAACAATGCTTAATATGCCCCGTATTAAAGCTCTCTTCAAAGATGAATACGGACGCAGTTGGGATTCAAATGATGTCGATGAACTCCTTGCAACCTTTACGGATAAATTGATGAATAAATTAGTCCAAGAAACAGAATTGAAGCCCTTTCTTTTAGAAGCAATAGAGAAATTGCAAGAAAAAGGGATTGCTATAGGAGCTACAACTGGATATACACGTCAAATGATTAAACCTGTAGCAAAAAGAGCAGAGGAGTTGGGATACAAGCCTGACGCCTCATTTACTCCTGATGAGACAGAAAATATGGGGAGGCCTTATCCATATATGATTTTTGAAAATATGAAAGCCTTAGGTATCATATCTGTAAAAAATGTGATTAAGGTTGGAGATACAGTAGCAGATATTCAAGAAGCTAAGAATGCTGGAATACGTGCCTTTGGTGTTATTGAAGGTTCATCACTCATGGGATTGAGTAAAGAGGAATATGAATCACTTTCTGAGCAAGAACAAGAAGCAAGAAAAAAAACAGTAGAACACAAGTTCTATGAAGCGGGAGCAGACATGGTCATTAATAATTTGTCTGAGTTGATAGAATTTATCAATTAATAATCATGAGAAAGTTGATATTGGCAAGTAAAATGTAATGAAAAAAATAATTCAATTTCTTATGCTTATGCTATCAAAGCAGACAACTATAGAGGGAGTTAAATACTCCTTTTTTATTTGTATTTCATTTCAAATAATAAGAAATAAATGATAAAATGAAGAAAATATAATGATTTTATTATTTATGAATTGAAAGGAATGGATAAATGGCTGTGAAAAAAGGAAAATCACTATTAAAACATAATAAAGTTACTCTCAATAGGAAGCATGAAAGGCATATGAATCAACTTAAACGTTCTTTATTAGTAAGTGCCGCTTTTTTAGGGACAGTAACGATGATTAGTGGCATACCAATTACAAAAATAAAAAACAGTACTCTATTTACAAAAGTTTCAGCAGTGGTAATGGGAGCGATTGTCCCGGGACAGTCTTATACGACAGGAAATACGACCTACGGAACATCAGATTTGACGGTGGCGAGTAATTGGACCCTAAAGGGTGCAACAGGGACACCCACTCCGACATGGTCATCCAACTGGATTAATATGACACCTAATGCTCAGAATCAACAGGCGTGGGGAACACTCAACTATGCCTTTGATATGACCCAACCTGTAAGTTTCACAGGATCCATTAAAGCAGCAGGAAATGTACCTGCTACGACCAACTCAGCTGGAGATTATCTAGGGGTTATATTTACACCTGTGAACCAAGCCCAAGCCATGACAGGTGGCGGGAGTTACAATCTAGGGATTGCTGGTCTACCCAACTCTATCTTTGCAGGTCGTGATTATTATTATAATTCCAATGTTGGAGATAACAGTCTAGGATCGAATGGGATATTGAATGCTTTATACCCCAATTCATCCAATCAGATTCGTATAGCTACGACGGATTCATCAGGGAATTTGACCGCCTCAGGATCAACTGCCTCAGGAGTTAACCCTGTATCTCAAACTGCTATTAATACAGCAGGAGATACATTGAGCATACAATGGACACCTACATCTACCAATGCCTCACTTAATCAAGTGACGGGAACTTTAACCATGACCATCAATGGAACAACAGTAACATATACCAATCTGACCATGCAACAATCCATGACTTTTGGAGTTGGAGCATCAACGGGTGGGAACTATAGTGCCATGTCGGTCAGCTTCAATGGAGGAAGTTTATCTGCCACTAAAGCTACAACTACAGCAACGATAAACTATGTAAATCAAGCGACAGGGAACCCCATTGCCAGCCCATCCTATGTAAAAGGAAATATAGGGGATAGTATAGGTGTAGATACATCAGGAGAAAGCTATGATTATACTGCACCAGCTAATCTCTCAGGCTATCATCTTTCAACGACTTTGCCTACGCCAATAATATTGGCACAGACATACGGGACAACTAATGCCAACGTAATTAATGTTCCTTATATAGGAGATTCACAAACGCAGATTTTCAATATCACACCTCCTCTTGCCAAATATGGAACAAGCAGTCAACAAACCCAAACAAGTACAACAGGTCAAGCATTCCCCACCTATGCTGTCCCACAAATTAATGGATACATCAGCTATGTGGATGGTGTAGCAACGACAAGCTTTAATGAAACAGCAGATAATACTTCAAATGGGGCATCTTCTATTGATTCAAGTCCACAAACACATAACGTGACTTATACAGCGATTACTCAAACAGCAAACTTTAATTTTGCATGGGCGAGTGATGTCCCGGGTACTGGGACAAACCAAGGGACATTAGAAGGGACACTTCCTACATCCATAGTAGAAACAGGACTGACGGATACGACTATTAATGCACCGGGACTGACGATTCCGTCAGGCTATTATCTCTCCTCTGTTCAAGGTTCAGATGGAATTACTTACACTGGAGATAATGCTTTAGCTGATGCCTTATCTGCCAATCCCACTTATTCAGGGAGTATAGCCAATAACTTCACACTTACACTTTCTGCAAGTGTGCAGAGTGCTAGCCTTGTGACGACTAATCCAGATGGGACGGTAAATATGCAAATGAATACAGGAGAAACAGGTGGGGATTTCACATTTACATCTGTGCCACAGGCAATTACAGACAGTCAGGGCAGAGTGTATTATGCAGTAGTGACGAATCCAGATGGGACAACATCAGGAAGTAGCAGTGCTCCAGCTGATACATCTGCAATTTCGGGAACTTATGATAAGACAAACAACGGCTCTAGCAAGACGGATCAGCAACCACAGAACTATACTGTTAATTATGTCCTGAGCGATGAATCCTCCGACTCTGAGTCAACTTATGATGAGGTCTCAGATTCAATATCTGATACAGTTTCGGAAGCAAATGAGGCTTCGGATTCTCTATCTGATCAATCCTATGATTCTACAAGTGACTCAACCTCTGTTGAGAATCAAGAATCAGATTCTACCTTCCACTCTGCATTGGATGAGTCAGACTCTACAGCCTTGTCTGAATCAGAGGCAGGAGTGAGTGAATCAGAATCTACATCTGGTTATGATGAAGCCTCGGACTCTCTATCAGATTCCACAGAGATTTCAGAATCTGCCTATGACTCTCTATCTGATGTGGTCAGTGATTCAGACAGTATTTCTAACTATGAATCAAACTACGATTCAGCTTCTGATTCGGCATCAAATGTACAATCTGAATCCTTATCAGACTATGATTCATCGTCTGATTCCCTGTCTGATCTGACCAGTGAGTCAGAAAGTGATTCTTTATCGGATTTATCAAGTGAGTCTCTGTCAGATTCGACAGAGATTTCAGAATCTGCCTATGACTCTCTATCTGATGTGGTCAGTGATTCAGACAGTGTTTCTAACTATGAATCAAATGTTGATTCAGCCTCTGATTCGGCATCAAATGTACAATCTGAATCCTTGTCAGACTATGATTCAGCGTCAGATTCCTTGTCTGATCTGACCAGTGAGTCAGAAAGTGACTCCTTATCGGATTTATCAAGTGAGTCAGAAAGCAACTCTTTACTAGATTCAACTAGTGAGTCGGAGAGTGAATCATTATCAGATTTAATCAGCGAATTTGATTCAGAAATAAGTTCAGAGTCAGATTCAACATCTGATTCTGAACTAATGTCAGAGTCTGAGTGGAATAATACCCTCCTTTCTGAGATTGATTCTATCTCTGAGTTCATATCAGAATCTGATGCAATGTCGGATTCAAGCCTTCAATATGAGAGTGAACATGGCAGCGAATCAATCAGTGCACTATCCATAAAAGTGCCTCAAAGTAAAGCAATCATTCCTACCACTCAGCCAAGCGATGAATCTGCTCAATCATCAGACAGACCCAGCACGCATAGCAGTGACTCTCCTCTTCTCCATCAAGAAGCAGATATGCCAGCTACTGGAGAGCAGGAAGACAATGAAATTAAGGCATTGGGACTTACAGGATTTGCTTTACTCTTAGCCAAATTAAAAAGAAAAAAATCAGATAAAAAAGAAAAATAAGAAAAATAAGAAGCTGGGCTTCTTATTTTTTGTCATATTGATTGAGGTGATATTTTTCGATGAGGGTGATGAGTTTGGTTGCATAATCTGGATCTGTGGCATAGCCTGAGTTCTGTACTGCGTGCGCGGCAGTCTTATAATCTTTGGCATTCAACACAGAAGCATATTGATTAGGATTCCATGTTGTTCCTTCTGTGAAGAGCATGGAATGTCCCATGACAGATTGTTCATAGCTGTCATAGACACGGAACTGCCCCTTAATGGTAATCCACTGTCCATTTTCAAATTCTTGAGTGTTGAGCGTGACGGTAGGGACATCGCCATAAGCCTTGATACCAAAGATATTATGGTATTTTGCAGAAAGCCCACTCTGTCCAAAATCACTCTCTAAGCAAGCCTGTGCTAAAGTAATAGAAGAAAGAATACCATACTTGCTCTCAGCACTCTGGGCCAAAGGAGCAATCTCGGCAATGAAGTTATGCTCAATGATCGACTGTGCATGTGTGCTCAAATCATCAGAACTGTACCCTCCTTCTACAGAAGAAGAATTGTACAAGAGAAGAAATGCGGTAATGATACATAATCCAACTTGAAGGAGAATCTCCCACCATTGAATTTTTCTTTGTTTGTGCGGTCTTTTTCTTTTCATTA